>NZ_JBEYVO010000051.1:0-76789 GCF_040644055.1 Streptomyces sp. NPDC047043 | reverse complement strand
GGCGCAACCGCCCCCGTCCTGACCGGCCCCGCCTTCATCACCAAGGACAACGTCGACCAGGTCGCCAAGTTCGCCGCCAAGGGAACCCGGTGATGAGCATGACCCAGCATGCCGAACCGGCGGTGACCGCACCGCCGGCCCCCGGCCCCAAGGAAAGTGACGGCCGGACCGCCCAACGCCCCCTGGCGTTGCGGCTGTTGGCCAGGCCCGAAGTGGGCGTCTTCCTCGGTGCCGCCGCCGTCTACGTGTTCTTCCTGATCGCCGCCCCGCCGGTGCGCGACGGCAGCTCGATGGCCACCGTCCTGTACCAGTCGTCGACCATCGGCATCATGACGCTGCCGGTCGCCCTGCTGATGATCGGCGGCGAGTTCGATCTCTCGTCCGGCGTCGCCGTCATCACCTCGGCGCTGACCGCGAGCATGCTCGCCTACCAGCTGAGCATGAACGTGTGGGTCGGCGTGCTCGTCGCGCTCCTGGTGTCGCTGGCGGTCGGCTTCTTCAACGGCTGGATGGTCGTCAAGACCGGACTGCCCAGCTTCCTGGTCACGTTGGGCACCTTCCTGATCCTCCAGGGTGTCAACCTCGCGGTGACCAAGCTGGTCACCGGAAACGTCGCCACCGACGACATCAGCGACATGGACGGCTTCGACCAGGCCAAGAAGGTCTTCGCCTCCAGCTTCGACATCGGCGGCGTCCAGGTGAAGATCACCGTCTTCTACTGGCTGGCCTTCGCGGCACTGGCGACGTGGGTCCTGCTGCGCACCAAGTACGGCAACTGGGTCTTCTCTGTCGGCGGCAACAAGGACAGCGCCCGCGCCGTCGGCGTGCCCGTCACCTTCACCAAGATCTCCCTGTTCATGCTGGTCGGCGTCGGTGCCTGGTTCGTGGGCATGCACCAGCTGTTCACCTTCAACACCGTGCAGTCCGGCGAGGGTGTCGGCCAGGAACTGATCTACATCGCCGCGGCCGTCATCGGCGGCTGCCTCCTGACCGGTGGCTACGGCTCCGCGATCGGCCCGGTCTTCGGCGCCTTCATGTTCGGCATGGTCAACCAGGGCATCGTCTTCGCCGGCTGGAACCCCGACTGGTTCAAGGCCTTCCTCGGCGTGATGCTCCTCGGCGCCGTGCTCATCAATCTGTGGGTCCGCCAGTCGGCGACCCGGAGGTGACCCCATGACATCCACCAACGGAACCGGCACCCACGGCGAGATCCTCGCGGACACCGCCCCCGAGACGGACGACGCGCCGATCGTCGAACTGCGCAACGCGGGCAAGGCGTACGGCAACATCCGCGCCCTGCACGGCGTGAGCCTCCAGGTCCGCCCCAGCCAGGTCACCTGCGTGCTGGGCGACAACGGCGCCGGCAAGTCCACCCTCATCAAAATCATCTCCGGGCTGCACCAGCACACCGAGGGCGAGTTCCTCGTCGACAACTCCCCCGTGCGCTTCTCCACCCCTCGCGAGGCCCTGGACCGCGGTATCGCCACGGTCTACCAGGACCTGGCGACCGTCCCGCTGATGCCGGTGTGGCGCAACTTCTTCCTCGGCTCCGAGATGACCCGCGGGCCGTGGCCCGTGCGCCGCCTCGACATCGAGAAGATGAAGAAGACCGCGGACGAGGAACTCCGCAACATGGGCATCGCCCTCGACGACCTGGAGCAGCCCATCGGCACCCTGTCCGGTGGCCAGCGCCAGTGCGTCGCGATCGCCCGCGCCGTCTACTTCGGCGCCCGGGTCCTCATCCTCGACGAGCCGACCGCCGCGCTGGGTGTGAAGCAGTCGGGTGTGGTGCTGAAGTACATCGCCGCCGCCCGCGACCGCGGCCTGGGCGTCATCTTCATCACCCACAACCCGCACCACGCCTACATGGTCGGCGACCACTTCAGTGTGCTGCGCCTGGGCACGATGGAGCTGTCCGCCTCGCGTGAGCAGGTCAGCCTCGAGGAGCTGACCAACCACATGGCCGGCGGCACCGAACTCGCCGCGCTCAAGCACGAGTTGTCCCAGGTCCGCGGAGTCGACGTCGAGGAACTCCCCGAAGAGGCCGACCTCACCGCACCCGTGGCGACCAGCGGCGAAACGGCCTCCTGACGACGGTGGCGGACGGCGCAGCCTGCGCACTCCCCGCCGGGACGCAGGCGCGCCCACCGTCCCAAGACATCGAATCCACCACTCCATCCAGGAATCTCCAGGTCTCTCAAAGGTCTCTGGAACGAAGGGAATCCAGCGTGATGCCGTTCGAAGTGCTGACCATCGGCCGTGTGGGGGTGGACGTGTATCCGCTCCAGACGGGTGTGGGGCTGGCGGAGGTCACCTCGTTCGGCAAGTACCTGGGCGGCAGCCCGACCAACGTGGCGGTGGCCGCCGCCCGCTACGGCCGCTCCGCCGCCGTGATCACGAAGACCGGGCGGGACCCGTTCGGGGAGTTCGTGCGGTCCGCGCTGGCGGGCTACGGGGTCGATGCCCGGTACGTGGGCACGTCGGATGTGGCGCCGACGCCGGTGACGTTCTGCGAGATCTTTCCGCCGGACGACTTCCCGCTGTACTTCTACCGGCTGCCCACGGCACCCGACCTGGACATCGCGGCGGGCGAGCTGGACCTGGGCGCGGTGCGGGACGCGGCGATCTTCTGGTTCACGGGCACGGGGCTGAGTGAGGAGCCGAGCCGGTCGGCGACGCTGGCCGCGCTGGCGCACCGGGCCAAGGCCGGGCCGACGGTCTTCGACCTGGACTGGCGGCCGATGTTCTGGGCCGACGGCCCGGACCGGGCGCGGGCCTACTACGCCGAGGCGCTGCGGCATACGACGGTGGCGGTGGGCAATCGCGACGAGTGCGAGGTCGCCACCGGTGAGCGCGAGCCGTATGCGGCCGCCAAGGCGCTGCTGGACGCCGGGGTGCAGCTGGCGGTGGTGAAGCAGGGCCCCAGGGGGGTGCTGGCCATGGACCGCGACGGCTCCACGGCCGAGATCCCGCCGGTGCCGGTCGATGTGGTCAACGGGCTGGGCGCGGGGGACGCGTTCGGCGGGGCGCTGTGCCACGGCCTGCTGGCCGGCTGGGATGTCCGCCGCACCGTGTCCTTCGCGAACGCCGCCGGGGCGATCGTCGCCGGTCGGCTGGCCTGCTCCGACGCCATGCCCACCCAGGCCGAGGTGGAGACCAAGCTCCAGGCGGCCTTCCCCGATTCTTTCGACGCCGCTGAGCGAAAGGCGTGACGCCGTGCTGTCCGACAACCTGAGCCGGATCGTGGCCGCCCGGGTCGCCGACCCCGGCGCCATCGCAGCCGCCGCCACCCGCCGGGTGAAGGCCCCTTCCCTCCTCGGCGAGCACGGCAAGGCCATGATCATCGCCGCCGACCATCCCGCCCGCGGCGCCAACGGTGTCGGCGCCGACCCCACCGCCATGGCCGACCGCGCCCGCCTGCTCGACCGCCTGTGCACCGCCCTCGAACGCCCCGGCGTGACCGGCGTGCTGGCCACCGCCGACATCCTGGAAGACCTCCTCCTGCTCGGCGTCCTGGACGGCAAGAGCGTCTTCGGCTCCATGAACCGGGCCGGCCTGGCCGGCTCCGTCTTCGAGATCGACGACCGGTTCACCGGCTACGACGCCGCCACCATCGCCGCGATGGGCTTCGACGGCGGCAAGATGCTCACCCGCATCGCCCTCGACGACCCCGCCACGCCCGCCATCCTGGAAAACACCGCCCACGCCATCGACGAGCTGAACGACCGTCAGCTCATCGCCATGGTCGAGCCGTTCCTCTCACGGTGGCAGGACGGCAAGATCCGCAACGACCTGTCCACCGACGCGGTCATCAAGTCCATCACGATCGCCTCGGGGCTGGGCCGGCGCACCGCCTACACCTGGCTGAAGCTGCCGGTCGTCGACGACATGGAGCGGGTGCTGGCCTCCTCGACACTGCCCGCGCTGCTGCTGGGCGGGGAGGTCATGGACGCCGACGCCGCCTTCGCGTCCTGGGGCAAGGCGCTCAAGCAGCCCACCGCGCAGGGCCTGGTCGTGGGCCGCTCCCTGCTCTACCCGTCCAACGGTGACGTGGCCGGCGCGGTGGACAAGGCGGTGAGCCTGCTGTGAGCGAGACGAGCAAGTACCACCTGCCGGCGGGGACTTCCGCGGACAGCCCCTACGACGTCCTGGTCACGCCCGAGTCGGCGGGCTGGGGATACTCCGGCCTGAGGATCCTGACCCTCAAGCCGGGCGAGGCACACGCCCTGTCCACCGGCGACTCCGAGTTCCTGGTCCTGCCGATGACGGGCTCCTGCACCGTCACCACGGACGGCACGGCCTTCGAACTCGAAGGCCGGACAGGCGTGTTCGCCTCAGCCACCGACTTCGCCTACCTCCCCCGCGAGTCGGAGGCCCTCATCAGCAGTGCGGCCGGTGGCCGGTTCGCGCTGCCCGGCGCCCGTACCGGGCGGAGCTCACTCTCCGCCCGGTACGGGTCCAAAGAGGACGTGCCCGTGGAGCTGCGGGGCGCCGGGGCGTGCTCGCGCCAGGTCAACAACTACTGCCTGCCCGGCACCTTCGAGGCCGAGCAGCTGCTGGTGTGCGAGGTGCTCACGCCGGGCGGGAACTGGTCGTCGTATCCGCCGCACAAGCACGACGCGGCCCGCACGGACAACGACGGCAACCCGGTCGAGTCGGAGCTGGAGGAGATCTACTACTTCCAGGTCTCCGGCGACCGCAACGGCTTCGGCTACCAGCGCGTCTACGGCACCCCCGAGCGCCCGATCGACGTGCTGGCCGAGGTACGTTCCGGCGACACGGTGCTGATCCCCCACGGCTGGCACGGCCCGTCCATCGCCGCCCCCGGCTACGACCTGTACTACCTCAACGTCATGGCCGGCCCCGGACAAGAACGCGCCTGGCTGATCTGCGACGACCCCGCCCACGGCTGGGTCCGCGCCACCTGGGACACGCAAGACATCGATGACCGGCTGCCGTTCGGCGCCGAGGAGACCGAGTAATGCAAACGATCAGGCTCACCACCGCCCAGGCCCTGGTGCGCTTCCTCGCCCACCAGTACAGCGAGCGCGACGGCCAGGAACAGCGCCTCATCCCCGGCGTGTGGGGCATCTTCGGCCACGGCAACGTCGCCGGCCTCGGCCAGGCCCTCCTCCAGGCCGCCACCACCGGCGAGGCCGACCTGCCCTACTACCTCGCCCGCAACGAACAGGGCATGGTCCACGCCTCGGTCGCCTACGCCAAGATGCGCGACCGCCTCGCCACCTTCGCCTGCACCGCCTCCACCGGCCCCGGCTCCACCAACATGATCACCGGTGCGGCGCTGGCCACCACCAACCGCATCCCCGTGCTGCTGCTGCCCTCCGACATGTTCGCCACCCGCGCCGCCGACCCCGTCCTGCAGCAGCTCGAGGACACCCGCGGCGGCGACGTCACCGTCAACGACACCTTCCGCGTCGTCTCCAAGTACTTCGACCGCATCCAACGCCCCGAACAGCTCATCCCCGCTGCGCTGGCGGCGATGCGGGTGCTCACCGACCCGGTGGAGACCGGCGCCGTCACGCTGGCCCTGCCGCAGGACGTACAGGCCGAGGCCCACGACTGGCCGGTGGACTTCTTCCGCCGCCGGGTCTGGCACGTGGGCCGCCCGGTGCCGGAATCCCAGGCAGTGGAGCGGGCCGCGAGCCTGCTCCGCAACGCCAGGAAGCCGTTCATCGTGGCAGGCGGCGGTGCCGTCTACTCGGGTGCGGAGACCGAACTGCGCGCCTTCGCCGAGGCCACCGGCATCCCGGTCGCCGACACCCACGCCGGCAAGGGCGCCGTCCCCTGGGACCACCCCTACGCAGTGGGCGGCATCGGCTCGACGGGCTCGTATGCGGCGAACGAGCTGGCCAAGGACGCCGATGTGGTGCTCGGCATCGGCACCCGCTACTCGGACTTCACCACCGCCAGCCACACCGTCTTCGCCAATCCGGACGTCGCCTTCGTCAACCTCAATGTCGCCCGCCTCGACGCCGTCAAGCACTCCGCCGAGCCGCTGGTCGCCGACGCCCGCCTCGGCCTCCAGGCCCTCGCCGGGGCGCTCGCGGACTGGGAGGTCTCACCGACGTACCGCGCCCGCACCCGCGAACTGATCGCCCGCACCCGGGAGATCGAGGACGAGTGCTTCGCCCCCGACCGCAACACCGGCCCCCTGCCCGCCCAGACGCAGATCCTCGGAGCCCTCAACGACGTCCTGGACGATCGCGCCGTGGTGATAAACGCGGCCGGCTCGATGCCCGGTGACCTTCAGCAGTTGTGGCGGGCGCGGGATCCGAAGGCCTACCACGTCGAGTACGCCTACTCCTGCATGGGCTACGAGGTGGCCGCCGGCGCCGGCGCCAAGATGGCCGACCCGACCCGCGAGGTCGTCGTCCTGGTCGGCGACGGCTCGTATCTGATGATGGCCCAGGAGATCGTCACCATGGTCTCCGAGGGCCTCAAAGTCATCATCGTCCTCGTCCAAAACCACGGCTTCGCGTCGATCGGTTCACTGTCCGAGTCACTCGGCAGCCAGCGCTTCGGCACCAAGTACCGCTACCGCAACGGCACTTCAGGACAGCTCGACGGCGATGTGCTGCCCGTCGACCTCGCCGCGAACGCCTCCAGCCTGGGCGCGGACGTCCTGCACGCCGCGTCCGTCGAGGAGTTCCGCGCGGCGATGGAGAAGGCCAAGGCCGCCACCCGCACCACCGTCGTCCACGTGGAGACCGATCTGTACGGCCCCAACCCGCCCGGCCACGGCTGGTGGGACGTCCCGGTCAGCGAGGTCTCTGCCCTGGGTTCCACCCAGGCCGCCTACGAGACGTACGCCGCGAACAAGCTCGCCCAGCGCCACTACCTGTAAGGAAACCCGCACCGTGACCACCATCCCGCACTGGATCAACGGCTCCCCCGCTGCCGGAGACGGCTCGCAGACCGCGCCCGTGTTCAACCCGGCCACCGGCCAGGAACAGGCCCGGGTCGTCCTCGGCGGCGCCACCGACGTGGACACGGCCGTGCAGGCCGCCTCCGCCGCGTTCGAGACCTGGTCCGAGTCGTCGCTGACCCAGCGCACCCAGGTGATGTTCGCCTTCCGCCAACTCCTACTCGACCACGAGGAGGAACTCGGCCGGATCATCTCCGCCGAACACGGCAAGACCGTCGACGACGCCCGTGGCGAGATCACCCGCGGCCGCGAGGTCGTCGAGTTCGCCTGCGGGCTGGGCGACGCGCTGAAGGGCTCCTTCTCCGACCAGGTCTCCCGCGGTGTGGACGTGCACAACTTCCGCCGGCCGCTGGGCGTGGTCGCCGGCATCACCCCGTTCAACTTCCCCGCCATGGTGCCTTTGTGGATGCACCCGATCGCCATCGCGACCGGCAACACGTTCATCCTCAAGCCCTCCGAGCGCGACCCGTCGGCCGCGAACTTTGTCGCCGACCTCTACCAGCAGGCCGGCTTGCCGGACGGCGTCTTCAACGTGGTGCACGGCGGCAAGGACGCCGTCGACGCCATCCTCACCCACCCCGGCATCCAGGCCGTCTCCTTCGTCGGCTCCACCCCCGTCGCCCAGTACGTCCACGACCAGGCCACCAAGGCAGGCAAGCGGGTGCAGGCCCTCGGCGGCGCCAAGAACCATGCCATCGTCCTGCCCGACGCCGACCTCGAATTCGCCGCCAACCACATCACCGCCGGCGCCTACGGCTCCGCCGGCGAACGCTGCATGGCCGTCTCCGTCGCCGTCGCCGTCGGCGACGCCGCCGACGGACTGGTCGCCGTGCTGGAGCGCAAGGCCCGCGAGATCAAGGTCGGCCCCGGCAACCAGCCCGGCACCGAGATGGGCCCCCTGATCACCAAGACCGCCCAGGAACGCATCGAAAACGCCGTCACCACCGCCCACACCCAGGGCGCCACCATCGTCGTCGACGGCCGCGGCCTGAAGATCGAAGGCCACGAGGACGGCTTCTTCACCGGCCCCTCCCTCCTCGACCACGTCACGGTGGAGATGGACGCCTACCAGGAAGAGTTGTTCGGACCGGTCCTCGCCATCGTCCGAGCCGACTCCCTCGACGACGCCATCGACCTCATCAACGCCAACCCCTACGGCAACGGCACCGCCCTCTTCACCGCCTCCGGTGAAGCCGCCCGCCGCTTCCAGCGCAAGGTCACCGTCGGCATGATCGGCATCAACGTCCCCGTCCCTGTCCCCATGTCCTACTACTCCTTCGGCGGCTGGAAGGACTCCCTCATCGGCGACTCCCCCATCCACGGCCCCGAAGGCATCCGCTTCTACACCCGCCCCAAAGTCATCACCACCCGCTGGCCCCAACCCACGCAACACCTCGCCGCCGGCTTCAACTTCCCCACCTCCAACTGAGATTCCGCCCCGCTCCCCGAAGGGACACGTCATGGCGACGGCGCCAACCCCCCTGCGCACCACCGCGGGCAACCTGTGCCTGGGTTCCGCCCCCGACTCCTGGGGCGTCTGGTTCCCCCAGGACGAACAACAGGTCTCCTACACCCGCTTCCTCGACGAACTCGCCCAGGCCGGCTACCAGTGGCTCGAACTCGGCCCCTACGGCTACCTCCCCACCGACCCCCAGCGCCTCAAGGACGAACTCGACGCCCGCGGCCTGCAGGTCTCCGGCGGCACCGCCTTCGGCGCCCTGCACCGCCCCGACGCCTGGGACGACATGCTCACGCACGTCCGCCAGGTCGCCACCCTCACCGCCGCCTCCGGCGCCCACCACCTCGTCCTCATCCCGCCCATGTACCGCGACGAAAAAACCGGCACCTACACCGAAACCCCCGAGCTCACCGCCGCACAATGGGCCGGCTTCGGACGCGCCGCCGACCGCCTCGGCCGCCTCCTCCTCGACGAATACGACATCCGCCTCGTCCTGCACCCGCACGCCGACAGCCACATCCAGACCCAGCCCGAGATCGAACGCCTCCTCAACGAATCCGACCCCCGCTACACCAACCTCTGCCTGGACACCGGCCACGTCGCCTACGGCGGCGGCGACAACCTCGACCTCATCCGCCGCTTCGGCGACCGCGTCGGCTACGTCCACATCAAACAGATGGACCCCGACATCCTCACCCAGGTCGCCGCCGAGAACCTCTCCTTCGGCGAAGCCGTCCAGCGCGGCGTTTGCGTCTCACCCCCCGCCGGCGTCCCCCGCCCCGCCGACATCGTCACCGAACTCGCCAAACTCGACGCCGAGTTGTTCGTCATCGTCGAACAAGACCTCTACCCCTGCGCCCCCGAAGTCCCCCTGCCCATCGCCATCAGCACCCGCCAACACCTCGCCGACCACGGCCTGACCGGCACCCGACGCCCCAACACCCCCCGATAGAAGTCGGTCCGCGGAGGAGAGAGAACATGGGTGAGCCCGGTATGACCACCATTCGCGTAGGAGTGATCGGCGCCGGCAACATGGGCGCCGACCACGTGAACACACTGCACCGCCATGTTTCCGGCGCCGTGGTCACCGTCGTCGCCGACCTTGACCACGAGCGCGCCTCCGCGGTCGCCGGTGCCCTCCCCGACACGCGCGCCACCAGCGATCCGTACGCCCTGATCATCGACCCGGAGGTCGACGCCGTCGTCATCGCCTCCCACGACACCACCCACGCCGATCTCTCCCTGGCTGCCGTACGGGCCGGAAAGCCCGTGCTCTGCGAGAAGCCCCTCGCCCCCACACTCGACGAGTGCGTCCGCGTCGTACGAGAGGAACGGCGGGCCGGCGGACAGCTGATCTCGCTCGGCTTCATGCGGCGCTTCGACCCGGCGTACGTGGAGCTGAAGGAAGCCCTGGCCGCCGGTGTCTGTGGGGCGTCGCTGCTGCTGCACTGTGTCAGCCGAGGGGTTTCCTCCGCGCCCGGGGCCACCGACGAGTTCAGCATCACCGGGTCGGCCATCCACGAGTTCGACACCGTGCCCTGGTTGCTCAACTCACCGATCACCGAGGCCAGTTGGCATGCGCCTCGCGCCACGAGCGCGGCGACCGGTCTGCAGGATCCGCAACTCATGCTGCTGCGCACCGCCGACGGCGCGCTGACCACCCTCGAGGTGTTCCTCAACGCGGGCTACGGCTACGACGTCCGCTGCGAAGTCGCAGGCGAGCGCGGCACGCTGGCCCTCGCCAACCCCGCCCGCCTGGTCGCCGATTCGGCGCGTGCTCGTTCCGTCGGCCACCCGGCCGACTGGCGTCCCCGGTTCGCCGATGCCTATCGCCTCGAACTCCAGGCGTGGATCGACGCGTTGGCCACCGGGAGTCCGTCGCCCCTGGCCTCGGCGCACGACGGCCTGGTGGCGGGCGCGGTGGCCGAGGCCGTCATCTCGTCCATGAAGAACGGCGGCCGTACGGTCGCGGTCCAGGTCCCGGAGGTCTGAGCATGTCCGCATTCCCCGCCTCTTTGCCCGCTCCGCGCACTCCGGACGCGATGGACGCTCCCGCGCTGCGCTGGGGCGTTCTCGGCACCGGCTGGATCGCCGAACGCTACGTACGCTCCGTGCAGCACCACACCCGCCAGCGCTTCACGGCCGTGGCCTCCCGCGACGCGGCCCGCGCCAAGGACTTCGCGGACCGTCACCACATCTCGAACTCGTATGGTTCCTACGAGGAGTTGACGTCGGCGGCGGACGTGGACGTCGTCTACGTCGCCACCGAGCACACGGCCCACTTCGACTGTGCCCGGACGGCGCTCGAGGCGGGCAAGCACACGCTGGTGGAGAAGCCGCTCGCCCTCAACGCCGTCCAGGCCGCGCAGATCGCTCAACTCGCCGCGGACCGCGGCCTGTTCTGCGCGGAGGCCCTCTGGACCTTCTTCCTTCCCAGGTTCGACGTCGTGCGGCAGATCCTCGACGCCGGCGTCCTCGGCGACATCCGCACCGTACTGGCGGAATTCGGCGAGCACTTCAGCGCCGGCCACCGTATCCTCCGCCCCGACCTGGCCGGTGGCCCCCTCCTCGACCTCGGCACCTATCCCCTGTCCCTGGCCACGTGGATTCTGGGTACGCCGGTCGAGGTGCTGGCCTCCGCGCAGCCGCATCCCGCGGGCGTCAACGGCCAGACCTCCGCCCTGCTGCGGTACGCCGACGGCAATCAGGGCGTCGTCCACACCACGCTCTTCAGCGACACGCCCACCACGGCCACGATCGCCGGCACCCACGCCACGCTGAGCCTGCCGGGCCCGTTCCACCAGCCCGGCGACATCGTCCTCACGTTGGCCGGCAGCGGCAGGCAACTGACGTACACCGAACCGCACATCGCACACGACGCCCTGCACTACGAGGCCGCGGAGGCGGCCCGGTGCATCGTCGCCGGCCGGCTCCAGTCCCCGCTTCGCCCGCTGGAGGAGTCGGTGACCACGCTCCGGGTGATGGACGAGATCCGACGGCAGTGCGGCATCGCCTTTCCCGGAGAGACGGACCAGGACCTTCGTACTGCTGCCGCTTCCGGCTGAGATGTGACCGGCATCACCGCACACCTCCACGCATCCACATGTTCCAAATTTGAAGCACAAGGTATCGTCTAGGCATCCGGTTCAAATTTGAACCTTGCCTGACACTTGCCCCGCCCTCCAGGAGCAGCCATGGATGCCACCACCCTTTCCGCAGGCCATACCCCTCTCGCCGACGCTTCGGTACGCACTCGCGTGACCATCCCGCTGCGCTTCGCCGACGGCTACGAGGTCACCGCCGAGGCCGTCACCTTCCGCGGTCTGGCCGACGGCAGGGAGCATGTGGCACTCGTCCTGGGCGACCCCAGCGCGCCGACGGCACCGCTGGTGCGACTGCACTCCGAGTGCCTGACCGGCGATGTGTTCGGCTCGGCGCGCTGCGACTGCGGGCCGCAGCTGCGCGAGGCCGTGCAGCGCATCGCCGAGACCGGGGGCGTCCTGCTCTACCTCCGCCAGGAGGGCCGCGGCATCGGCCTCTACAACAAGCTGGACGCCTACGCCTTGCAGGACGCGGGCCTGGACACCTACGAAGCCAACACCGCCCTCGGGCTGCCCGAGGACGGCCGCGACTACACCGCCGCCGCCCAGATGCTCACCGCCCTCGGCGTCACCGAGCTGGACCTGCTCACCAACAACCCCGACAAGGCACAGCAGTTGAGGGATCTGGGAGTCGCTGTCCGCTTCGTCCGTCCCACCGGCGTGTTCGCCACCGACAGCAACGTCCGCTATCTGCACGCCAAGGCCGAGCACACCCACCACACGATCGAGCTGCCCGCAACGGCCGCTCTCGCGGCGCTCGCAGGCTGACCCGCCCGGTCACCACCCCTCCCCCCAACCCGCTTCCATCGGAGTCCCTCCATGCCCACCTCCCTCGGCCGCGCCGCCACCGACGCCGCCCCGCGCTACGCCAAGCAGGTCGCCTCGCACTTCGGCCGGAAGATCCCGGTCGAGGAGACGCCCGACGGCGGCCACCGCCTCACCTTCCAGGCGACCGACGTCGTACTGCAGCCCGCGGACGACCACCTCCTGATCCGGGTCACGGCACCCGACGCGTCCACCCTCACCACCATCCAGGACGTCATCGGCAGCCATCTCGAACGCTTCGGCCGCCGCAACGAGTTGACCGTCATCTGGGACGAGCCGTCCGCCGACTGACCGCCCCCGAGATCCGGACACGTAGCGACCTGTTGCACGTGAAGAGAGGTAACGCCATGAAGGCTGTCGTCATCACCGGATTCGGAGCCGAGCCGCAGCTCGCCGAGTTGCCCGTACCGCAGCCGGGACCGGGTGAGGTGCTGGTGCGGCTGCACGCGGCAGCGCTCAATCCCTTCGACTGGAAAGTCGCCGAAGGCGCCTTGAAGGACGTCGCCGAGCACTCCTTCCCCCTCGTCATGGGTTCGGACGGCGCCGGCGTGGTCGAGAGCATCGGCGACGGAGTGAACCGCTTCCGGCCCGGCGACACCGTCTACGGGCAGTTCATGAGCGTCCGGCACGGGCGGGGCTCCTACGCCGAGTACGCCCTGGCCGCCGAGGACGGCAAGATCGCCCGCATACCCGACAACCTGCCCTTCCCCGTCGCCGCGGCCCTGCCCACCGCGGGCGTGACCGCCTACCAGGCGATCGAGGCGACCCGGCTCGACACCGGGCACGTCATCCTCATCAACGGCGCCTCCGGGGGCGTGGGCCAGTCCGCCGTCCAGTTCGCCGCTCTGCAAGGGGCCCGGGTGCTGGCCACCGCGACCGCCGACATCGCCGGCCACCTCCGCGAGCTCGGCGCCCACGAGACGATCGACTTCACCGCAGCGCCCACCGCAGAACAGGTCCTGGCCGCACACCCCGAGGGCATCGACGCCGTCCTCGACCTGGTCACCCACCCAGGCGGCGACATCGGCGCCCTGGCAGGCCTGCTCAAGCCGGGTGGCATCTTCGTCAGCACCAACCACGCCGCCGACCCCGAGGCCCTGGCCGCCCGGGAGATCCGCGGCGTGAACCTCTCCAACAACCCCACCCGGGCGGAACTCGAGGCGCTCGCCGACCTCACCGCCGCCGGAAAGCTCCGCGTCACGATCAACACCGAGGTCCCGCTGGCCGACGCTCCGGCCACGGTGACCCGCGCCCGCACCGGACCGGCCCGCGGCAAGACGGTCATCCTCCTCTGACCGCCGTCAGCCGGACGTCCGGCCGGTGGCGGCCACGCGGAAGCCGACGGTCGAGTAGCGGCCGGCCGGGTCGCGGCCCTCGCCTCGGTAGACGGCGGTGCAGCTGTTCTGCCGATGCCGGGGGGTGTCGCGTCCATGACTGCTCCTGAGGGGTGATGGCGGTGCGCGTCCCTACGCATCGCTGATGCCCCATCAAGTCCTGCCGTCTGTCGACACTTTGACCATAACGGCCAGCTGAGGATCGGATGTAGGCGTCACTGAGTCGACAGTACGTCTCCCGCGGATCAGGGTCGGCTCACCGGATCTGCTTCGCCCTGCCGCGCGCGTTCGCGCACGAACGCCGGGGCGGGCGCCTGGATCCGATCGAGCTTGGCCACAATGGACACCATGAGCATCGTCAAGATCAACGTACTCACGGTCCCCGAGGAGCAGCGCGAAACGCTGGAGAAGCGGTTCGCGGCCCGCGCGGGCGCCGTGGAGGGCTCGGACGGCTTCGAGTGGTTCGAGCTGCTTCGCCCGGTGGAGGGCACCGACACCTACCTCGTCTACACGCGCTGGCGGACCGAGGAGGACTTCCAGAAGTGGATGTCCGGCCGCGGACAGTCCGCGCACGGCGGCGGGGCCCCGGCGGGCGACCGCCCGAAGCCCGCCGCGACGGACGCCACACTGTGGACGTTCGAGGTGGTTCAGCAGGCCGCCCCCAAGCAGGACTGACAGCACGCCACGGCGCCCCGGCGAAGGTCGTGCGGCAGGGCGCCGCGGCAGTGGGCGCTCAGACCCTCGCCCACATGTGGACCCGAGTTCAGCCCGCGGGGTCGGAGGCGCCTCTGCCCCGCACCTTGTCGCCTCTGCCCCGCATCCCTAGACTCGACCTAAATGAAGCAAGTTCAGTTCAGGTCTCGCGATGGGCTCGGGAGCAGACTCATGATGGGTTCGTTGGACGGCAAGATCGGGCTCGTCACCGGTGCGGGGCAGGGGATCGGCAGGGCGATCGCCGTGGAGATGGCCCGGCAGGGCGCGTCCGCGGTGGCCGTCGCCGACCGGAACAAGGACACCGCAGACGAGACCGCCGAACTGGTGCGCGCCGCCGGGGCCGCGGCCGAGGCGATCGTCTGCGATCTGCGCGATCGTGACAGCATCGCCGAGATGGTGACGCGTGCCGCGGAGCGCTTCGACGGCCTCGACGTCCTGGTCAACAACGCCGGCGTGATCGAGACCGCGTTCACGGCCGAAGCGGCCCGCGGCGTCGACTCGCTCCCCGAGGAGGTCTGGGACGCGGTCTACGAGGTCAACCTGAAGGCGGTGTGGCTGACGACCAAGTTCGCCGCACCGTATCTGCGCCGCTCGCCGCGCGGGCCCGCCATCGTCAACACCGCCTCCGTCTCCGGCCTCACCGGCTTCCCCAACGCCCCCGCCTACGGAGTCACCAAGGCCGGCGTCATCCATCTGACCAAGGTCACCGCCGTCGACCTGGCCCCGGTGCGCTGCAACTGCTTCTGCCCCGGTGTCATCGACACGCCGCTCGCCCAGGACTTCTTCGCCGCCGCGGCGGACCGTGACGCCATGGAACACGAGTTGACCGCACCGCAGTTGGTGGAGCGGCTCGGCCGCCCGGAGGAGGTCGCCAGGCTGGCCTGCTTCCTCGCCTCGGACGACGCCGCGTTCATCACGGGATCGTCGTACGTGATCGACGGCGGCGCCCTCGCCTGGCTCGGCGTACGGGACTGAGACCCGCCGCCAGGCGCTGCGGACCATCGAGAAGTGAGGGGACCCGATGCAATCGAGGCTGTCCGGGAAGACGGCGCTGGTGACCGGTGCCACGGGAGGCATCGGCGACGCCGTCGTGCGGCGGCTCGCGGCCGAGGGTGCGGCGGTCGTGGTGACCGACCTCGACGCCGATCGCTGCGAGAAACTCGCCGAGGAGGTCGGCGGCGGCGCCCTGGGGCTGGCCCTGGACGTCTCGGACGAGTCGGCGTGGCGCGAGGTCGTCGCCGCGGCGACCGCGGCACTGGGCGAGCTGTCCGTACTGGTCAACAACGCCGGCATCGCCACGATGCACACGGTGGAGACCGAGACCATGGACTCCTGGGAGCAGGTCCTCGGTGTGACGCAGACGGGCGTGTGGCTCGGCATGAAGTACGCCGGCCCGTCCATCGAACGCTCCGGCGGCGGCTCGATCGTCAACGTCGCGTCGATCTTCGGCACGGTCGGCGGTTTCGGCGCCCAGTTCTCGTACCACGCGGCCAAAGGTGCCGTACGCCTGATGACGAAGAACGCCGCGCTGCACTGGGCGCAGCGCGGTGTCCGGGTGAACTCCCTGCACCCCGGTTTCATCGAGACGCCCCGCTCGCGCGAACTGTGGCGCGACACGCCCCGGTTGACCGCGATGGTCGAGGGAACGCCGCTCGGCCGGCTCGGCACACCCGAGGAGGTGGCGGCCGCCGTGGCCTTCCTCGCCTCCGACGACGCGAGCTTCATGACCGGGTCCGAGCTCTACGTCGACGGAGGCTGGACGGCGCGCTGAGTCGGGCGGGAGCCTCCGGGGCCTAACTCGCCGCGGCCGTATACCGGTTGACTCCGTCGGTTCGTGCGCGCCGGGCCCGTCCGCGGGCCACCAGCACGTCCAGGTGCGCCGCCGTCTCGTTGACCGCGAGCATCCGGTCGAAGGCGCCGAGGTCAGCGAAGGGCACCTTGCGCCTGGTCCACCCCAGCTCTCCCGCCACATCGTGCGCGGTGCGCGTACGGTCGCCGAGGGCGGCCAGCGTCTCGGCGAGCCGGTCGTCGTGGTGGGCCAGGAGCTCGCCGACCCGGATGTGCATGCTGTCGCCGACCGGGCCGTGCGCGGGCAGCAGGCGTGCGTCGGCGAGGGTGGTCATCAGGTGCAGCGAGTCGAGGTAGTCGCCCAACGGCAGTGCGGGGCCGCCGAGTTCGAAGCCGATGGACGGAGTGATGTGCGGCAGGACGTGGTCGCCGGAGAACAGCAGTCCCCGGGCCTGGTCCAGGTAGACGACATGTCCTTGGGTGTGGCCGGGTGTCGGGACCACGGTCAACCGCGCGTCCCCGAAGCGGAGTTCCTCCGCACGCAGCCAGCGGTCCGGCGGCTCCCAGACGGTGGCGTCGAAGCTCCCGTCGTACATCGCGGCGACCTGCTCGGCGAGTTCGTGGGCCCCGGCCCGGCGCAGGGTCTCGAGCGAGCCGACCGGCTCGTCGGTGCGCAGCTCGCCCAGCAGCTCCAGACCGCGCTGCTCGCCCGCGCCGAGATAGACCCGGGAGCCCATCAGTCTGCGCAGTTCGACGGCCTGGGTGTAGTGGTCGCGGTGGATGTGGGTGACCAGGATGTGGCTGATCTCGCCCAGATCGTGGCCGAGTTCGGCCAATGCGTCCTCAAGTGCCTTGCGGGACTCGGGGATCGACCAGCCCCCGTCGATCAGGACCAGGCCCTCCGTCAGCCCCTCCAGGGCGTAGACGTTGACGGCCCGCAGTCCGTCCTCCGGCAGCGGAAGCGGGATGCGGTGGACCCCGGGTCGTACGGTCTCGGGTCCGCCCTGCGCCCAACGGCCGCGGTCGAAACGGGCGGTGCGGGTCGTGGGGGCGGTCATGCGTCTCCTTGCCGGTGCTGTTCGGGGTGTTGCCCCTCCTGATCGGGGTGTGCGGCGAGCCCCGCGTGCAGGTCGTGGGCGAGTCTGCGGGCTCCCGACCGGTCGAGCTTGCCGACGGTCGTCTGCGGCAACTCGCCGACGGTGAAGGCGAATTCGGGCCACTTGGCCTTGGACAGACCGGTGCGGGCGAGGTGTGCGGTGATCTCGTCGAGGCCGAGTTCGCCGCTGCCGTCCTCGACCACGACGAGCACGGCGGCGCGTTCGCCGAGGAGCGGGTCCGGCACGGGGGCCACGCAGGCGCGGGCCACGGCCGGATGGGTGGCGACGGCGCGCTCGATCTCGGTGATGTCGAGGTTGCGTCCGCCGCGGATGATGACGTCCTTCTCCCGTCCCATGACGGTGACCGTGCCGTCCTCGTCGGTCACCAGCAGGTCACCGGTGGGGAAGAAGCCGTCCGGGGTGAGGGCCGGCGGCTCGACCTTGCCGTCGCGGGCGTACCCGAGGAAGAGGGACGGGCCGCGTACCTGGGCGCGGCCGGTTGCCCCGGGCCCCAGGACGGTGCCGTCGGCGCCGACGGCCCTGAGGTCGGTGCCGGGGAAGGGCCGTCCGTCGCGGCCGAGGCGGATCTCCTCGGGGTCGTCGGGCCGGGGCGAAGTGTGTCCGAGGCACTCGGACATGCCGAAGACGCGCAGGATCTTCGTCCCCAGCGAGCGTTCGGCACGGGCGAGGGCTCCGCGGTCCATGGGGCCGCCGCCGACGGTGATCGAGCGGACCCCGCCGAGGACCTTCGAACCGGCCGCGGCGGAGCCCATCTGCAGAGCCATGGTCGGCACGCACATGGTCCACCGGACGTCATGTGCGGCCATCCGCGCGAGCGCCTCCTCGCGGTCCCAGCGGCCGGACAGTACGAGCGGTCCGCCCAGCATGAGCGAGAGACAGACCCCGAAGCAGTAGGCGGCGGTCGAGGAGAGCGGGACGACGGCGGCCACCGCGTCGCCGTCGCGCAGGCCGTTGACGTCGATCGTGCAGGAGCACGCGTACCGCAGGGCGCTCTCGGACTGAACGACGCCCTTGGGCCGTCCCGTGGAGCCGGAGGTGAGACCGATGAGGGTGCCGCCGGACCAGCGGGAGACATCGCGCGGGCCGCGGCCGGCACGGACCGTCCAGCCGTCGAGGGCCTCGGCGGTGAGCGTGTCCGGCAGGACCTTGCCGCCGCCCCACTCCTCGACCGCGGACGGTTCGGCGATCAGGACGTCCGGCCGGATGTCCTCCACGGCAGCGGTGAACTCGGCAGGAGTCGTGTGCCGGTTGACCAGGGCCAGCACCCCGCCGGTCAGCCCCACGGCAAGGGTCGCCGCGACGGTGCGCCACGAGTTGTCGGCCTGGAGGAGCACGGTGCCGCCCGGCGTGCCGTCCGGGGTCATCACATCGGCCAGCTCGGTCGCACGCCGAAGGAGCTCGCGCGCACCGTGGTGTCCGTGGTCGTCGACGACGGCTGTGAAGTCGGCCTGTTCGGACCGGTCGTAGAACTCCCGCACTGTCTGTCGCATCCGCTTCCTCGCCTCGTTGCGAAGGGCCCACTTCACGAAGGGGGTGGGCCGGCTCGGCCCGGATCCGGGCCCCGGCGGGCTCAGCCGCCGTACATCTCCATCTCGCCGCCCATGACGGCGATCCGGCGTCCGCGCATGTCGCCCACCTGGGCGACGGCCGCCGCCCACTCCGGGCTCTGGAGCGCCTTGCGCAGGTCCTCGGCCGTGTCGAAGCTCAGTACGGAGACACCGTCCCAGCCCTCCGAGCGCGGTTCGAGGGCCGTGTCGATGTCGGTGTGCCGCCAGGCCCTGAGACCGGGCAACTGCCGGGTCAGTTCGGCGTGTTCGCCGCGCCACCAGTCGATGAACCGCTCGTGGGTCCACTCGGGCGGCCGGCCCGCCAGCAGAACGAGGTTGTACATCGCGCCTCCTCCATCACGCCTTCTCGATCACGCCTTCTCAGGTGAACAGGACCGCGGGCGAGCGCCCGATCAGCAGGCGCCGCACCCTGCCCTGGTCGTCCAGCCGGGCCGAGGCCACGAACGTCGCCTCCGGTACGCCCGACCTCCGTACCTCGCCGAGGTACAGCTCGTCCCGGCCGACGGCGGACGCGGTGAGCGGGTGGTGGGTGCGGACCCCGACCTCGCGCTGGGCGAGGTAGCCCTCCATCTCGGCCCGGCCGCCGTGGAAGTCGGTGCCGGCGTCGCCCCCGGTGGAGAACAGGATGGAGAAGGTGAAGTCGTCGCTGATCAGGTCGAGGATCCGGTCTGCGTCGTCGCTGTCCAGGATCCCGAACCAGGTGGTCAGGAACGGCGCGGCGGACGTGGACGGGGCGCTCACGGCCGGTCCACGAGGTCGAAGTCGGGGGTGAAGAAGGACTGGTAGCGGGCCATCAGGCCGGCGGGCGACACCTGTACGGCGGACAGGAAGGCCCCGGTCGTCACGCCCCCGTCGACGACGAAGCCGTACGCCGTCTCGACATCGCCGTCGACCGAGTACCGCACGATCTCGTGCCTACGGTCCACCGCGTTCCGCCCGGCGATGTAGCCGGCGAAGTCCTCGCGGGACGTGCCGGTCCGCTGACCGCCGGGGAGGGCGATGAGGAACCGGAAGCCGGGTTCCAGGAGTTCGAGGGCCTTTTCCGGGTCCTGGCCGTCCATTCTGGCCATGTATTCGCGAAGCACCATTGCCGATCGCTCTCCCTCAGCGTCATGAGTCCCGCATGAAGCAACCTGAGTTCAGTTCAGTTTGACTGTAAGACGGCCGCCCCGCCCCCGACAAGGGGCGGGCCGGAGGCTATTCCGCGACCATCCGCACCACGCATCCCTCGATCATCTCGCTGATCTCCGACAGGGGAATGGCACCGGTCGGGCGGTACCACCGCCAGACGCTGACGATCATGCCGAGGACGGCGAGGCCGAGGGTGTGCGCGTCCCTGACCGGGAACGCGCCCTTCGACATGCCGCGCATCAGCAGGTTCGTCCAGTCCCGCTCGACCATCTGGACCAGCTGGCGGGCCGCGACGCGCTCGGTCTCCTCACGCTTGGACTTCCGCGGGGTGGCGAGGAGGGACATGTTGGCCTGCAGGATGCGCATCTGGCGGATCTCCTGCTCGGTGACCGCGAAGGCGGACCGGACCGCCGCGCGCACTTCCTCCACCGGGTCCGTCTCGTCGGTCGTGGCCTCGACGAACTGGTCGTGGGAGCGCTGGAGTTCCAACCGCATGATGGTGAGCAGGCAGTGGGCCTTGGACTCGAAGTAGTGGTACAGGGCGGTCTGTCCGATGCCGACCCGGTCGGCCACCTCGGACCACTTGGTGTTCTCGTAGCCGTCCTCCCCGAACCGCTCCACGGCAGCCACGAGAATCGCGCTGCGCTTCGACCTGGGCCCCTCCTCCGGATCCACGATCCGCGCCCTTGCCATCGCCTCTCCCTCTCCTCCACGGCCGGTACCGATCACCGTCCGGTCGTCCGAGAGTAGACCCAAGTTCAAGTCGGGTACGAATCGAAGATCGGACGGATCCGTCATGTGGGGTCCGGCTGCGCGGGGCGGGGGGTGTGAGGACTCGGGTCGCGCGAGTTCCGGCCGCCGGGGTACGGGGAGGCGAGTTCCGGGCACGACGGACCGGGCGGCGCGGCCCCGGATGTCGCGGCCACCGGGCCCGCGCCCTCTGGCGCAGAGCCGGCGGACTCGCCACTCGCCATCCGACCGGGGCGGCGCCGGAGCGCGCAAGATCGGTCGCGACGGACAGGCGGAGCCGGAGCGCGCGCGTTCCCGGGCACGACGTAACGGGCGCCACGGCCTGGGATCTCGCGGCCACCGGGGCCGCGCCCTCCGGCGCAGAGCCGGCGGACCCGCCACTCGCCGTCCGACCGGGCGGGGCCAGGACGCGCGAGTTCGGGCCGCCACGGACCGGGCGACGCGGCTCCAGACCTCGCAGCCACTGGCATCCAGCACACAGCCGACCCACCCGTCACGCACCGTCCGACCGGACGGAACCAGGCCACGCAAGCCCGGGCCGCCCCGGACCGGGCGACGCGGCCCCAGACCTCGCGGATGACGGACTCGCGGCCCCGGGACTCGCACCCTCCGACCGCTCGCCCTCCGACGGCTCACCCTCCGACCCCGCAACATCCGGCATCGCGAAGTCGGACCCCACGCCCTCCGACCTTTCGACGTCGGAACCGACGTTCTCCGAGCTCGCAACGTTGCACCCCTCACCCTCGAACCTCGCGACCTCGGACCCGGCACCCCCAAGCCGCACGAATTCCGGCCGGCGCCCCGCGAGAAACGCCGCCACGCCTTCCCGGCCCTCCGCGGACACCGCGGCGGCGGCCAGCTGACGGGCCTCCGCGGCAAGGTGTTGGTCGAGGTCGGCGGAGAGCGCCCGACCGACCAGCCGTCGCGTCGCCCCGTATGCCGCCGTGGCTCCACGCGCCAGCGTGCCCGCCGTCTGCACGGCCTCCTCGTTCAGCCGCTCGGGCGCCACGACCCTGCTCACCAGACCCATCTGCAGGGCCTCGGCGGCCGGGACGCGCCGGTTCGTCAACAGCAGGTCCACTGCCCGCCGCGGTCCCACCAGCCGGGGCAACGACCAGCTGACCCCTGCGTCCGGCGTGTACCCGATCGCGGTGTACGCGGCCGTGAAACCGGCGTCGCTCGCCGCGAGACTCACGTCCGCCGCCCCCACCAGCCCCAGCCCGGCCCCCGCAACCGCCCCCTGCACCGCGACCACCAGCGGAGCGTCCAGCGCGGCGAGAATCCGCAGGGCCCCGTGGAGCGCGTCGGTGACGTCGGTGAGATGTGCTGCCAGGCGCTCACCCGATAGCGCAGCGAACTCCTTGAGGTCACCGCCGACGCAGAAGGACCGCCCTCGCCCGGTGAGCAACACCGACCGTACCCGCGCCTTCTCGCACTCCCGGGCGGCGTCCAGCAGCGCCCGGGCCATCGCCAGGTCGATCGCGTTGCCCGAACCACGGCACATCTCGACCCGTGCCAGCCCGTCGCCGTCGATGTCGACCGTGACCCTCATCGCGCCGTCCACCCGCCGTCGACGGTGAGCACGTGCCCGGTGCAGTACGAGGACGCGTCCGAGGCCAGATAGAGCACCGCCCCGTCCAGTTCCCCCTGCTCACCGCCACGCCCCAGCATCGTGCCCCGCTCGACCCACCGCCGGGAGCGCTCGTCGGAGAACAGCCCCTCGGTCATCTCCGAGCGGAACCAGCCGGGGGCGAGCGCGTTGACCCGCACCCCCGACCCGCCCCACTGGCCCGCCAGTTCACGGGTCAGCCCGACGAGCCCGGCCTTGGAGGCGGCGTAGGCCGCACCGCCCAGTGGGGCGCCGGAAACCAGCCCGAGGACGGACGAGACGTTCACGACCGATCGCGTACGACCGGGATCGGGCACCGGGGCCTCGGCGAGAAGCCGTGCGAGGTGGAAGGGGGCCACAAGGTTCACGGCCAGTACGTCCGCGAAGTCGTCGGCACTCTCGTCCTCGGCGCGAACGGCGCCGGGAGCGCCGGCGTTGTTGACGAGCACGTCGATCCGTCCGGTCTCGTCGAGTGCCGTCTCCATCAGCCGCACACGGTCCGCCTCGCGCGACACATCGCAGACGGCGGGATGGATGCGCGGATCCTCGTCGGCGAGTTCCTTGAGCTTCTCCAGGCGCCGGGCGGCGGCGAAGACAGTTGCACCGGCCGAGGCAAGCACGGTGGCGAACCGGGCCCCGAGGCCGGACGACGCACCAGTGACCACGGCGGTCCGCCCCCGCAGCGAAAACAACTCCCCGACGCTGGTCACGCCTCCACCCCGATCGGCAACACGGTCGCCCCGCCGTCCAGGACCAGCGTCTGCCCCGTCATCCAGGAAGAGGCCTCGGAGGCCAGGAAGACGGCCGCGTGCGCCACGTCCTCCACCGTCCCGAGTCTGCGCAGCGGCAGCTTCGCGGTCAGGATCGGCTCCCTGGGCTCCCAGACGGCCCGGGCCAGCTCGGTCTTGATCAGCCCGGGCGCGATCGCGTTCACGCGTGCCATAGGGCCGAGCTCGTAGGCCAGTTGCCGGGTCATGTGCAGCATGGCCGCCTTGGTGGCGTTGTACCAGCCGATGTGCGGGTCGACGACCAGTCCGCCGACGGAGGCGATGTTGACGACCGCTCCCCCGTGCTCCCGCATCCACGCCCGCCAGGCGCACCGGGTCCAGGCGACCATGCCGTACTGGTTGACCCGTACGGTCTTCTCCGCACGCGGCAGGTCGAGGTCGAGGAGATCGCCCATGTAGGGGTTGGTGGCCGCGTTGTTGACCAGGACGTCGAGGCTGCCGAGGCGCGACACGGTCTCCTCGACACAGCGCTCGGCGTCCGCCGGCTCACCGACGTTGGCGACGACCTCGTGGATCTCGCCGTCGCCCTTGACCCGCAGCAGTTCCTCGCGGGCCGCGGCCAGTCCGTCCGGCTTCCGGGAGGCGATGACCACATGGGCGCCCGCCTCCCGGTACGCCTTGGCGATACCGAGTCCGATGCCCCGCGACCCGCCGCTGATCACTGCGACCCGGCCGCCCAGTTCCTGTCCGTTCACGCCGACTCCTCCGGATACTTGGCCAGTTCACGCCGCGCGACCGTCCGCAGATGCACCTCGTCCGGTCCGTCCGCGATCCGCAGCGCCCGAGTGATCGCGTACAGCCGTGCCAGTACGGTGTCGTCGCTGACCCCCGCGGCGCCGTGCGCCTGGACGGCCCGGTCGACCACCCGGTGCGCGACCTCCAGCGCGGCCACCTTGATCGCGGCGACTTCGGTACGGGCGGCCGCGTTGCCCGAGGTGTCCATCAACCAGGCCGACTTGAGGACCAGCAGCCGCAGTTGCTCGATCTCGATGCGGCTGCGGGCGATCCACTCGCGCACGACGCCCCGATCGGCGAGCGGGCCGCCGAAAGCGGTGCGGGTGAGGGTCCGGCGGCACATCAACTCCAGTGCGCGCTCGGCGAATCCGACCGCACGCATGGCGTAGTGCATGCGTCCCGGCCCCAACCGCCCCTGAGCCAGGGCGAATCCCTCGCCCTCGCCGCCCAAGAGCGCCGACACCGGCACCCGTACGTCCTCGAAGAGCACGTCGCCATGACCGCAGCGGTCGGTGTAGCCGAACATCGGCAGATCGCGCAGCACCGTGATGCCAGGGGTGTCGCGCGGGATCAGCAGCATGCTCTGCTGCCGGTATGTCGGTGCGTCGGGGTCGGTGACCCCCATCAGGATGATCAGCCGGCAGTCGGGGTCGAGGATCCCGGACGTGTACCACTTGTGGCCGTTGACGACGTACTCGTCGCCGTCCCGGGTGATCCGGGTGCGGATGTTGCGCGCGTCGGAGCTGGCCACTTCGGGTTCGGTCATGGCGAAGCAGGAGCGGATCTCGGCGGCCAGCAGGGGCCGCAGCCAGCGTTCCTGCTGTTCGGGGGTGCCGAAGAGGGCGAGCAGCTCCATGTTGCCGGTGTCGGGGGCGGAGCAGTTGAACACCTCCGGCCCGATGATCGACCGTCCGGCCAGCTCGGCGAGCGGCGCGTACTCGAGGTTGGTGAGGCCGGCGCCCCAGTCGCCGTGCGCGAGGAAGAGGTTCCAGAGCCCTTCGGCGCGTGCCTTCTCCTTCAACTCACGCATCACCGGCGGCAGTTCATGGTGATTGTCCGCCTCGGCGAGCTGCCGGTCGTAGACGGGCTCGGCGGGCAGGACGTACTCCGCCATGAACGCGGCCATGCGCGAGCGGAGTTCGTCGGCCCTCGGGGAGAGTCCGAAATCCATGGTGGCGCTCCTTCAAGGCCGTCGGGCGAGGATGTCGCGGGCCGTGCGGATCATTGCCGCGAT
Source organism: Streptomyces sp. NPDC047043 (assembly GCF_040644055.1). NCBI lineage: Bacteria > Bacillati > Actinomycetota > Actinomycetes > Kitasatosporales > Streptomycetaceae > Streptomyces > Streptomyces sp. NPDC047043. The sequence continues at coordinate 51,689 of NZ_JBEYVO010000051.1, read as the reverse complement.
GGTCGGCGGCAGCCGCTCCTGGTCAGGGTCGTGGTGCTTGCCCTCGCGGTGCCGGCGCAGGTTGTGGCCCATGATCGCGGCCATCTTGGTGCGGGCCAGGGCACGGAACCAGTCGAGGGTGGGGGGTTCGGGACGGCCGTCCAGATAGGCGGTGAGCAGCTCTTCCTCACCGGGTAGGCCGGAGACGGCACGGCCCACCCGGGGGAAGTTTCGGTGGTCGGCGAAGAGGAGGAACCAGGCGAGGTCGATGCGCGGATCGCCGTACGCCCAGATCTCCCAGTCGACGACGGCGGCCGGACGTTCGCCCCGGCACAGGACGTTGCCGAGGCGGAAGTCGCCGTGGGTGAGGGTGGCAGGAATGCCGTCGGGGATGCGCGAGGCCAGGACGTCCAACAGATCCTCGGCCCCGGGACGCAGTTCCGGCGGCACGGCCCGCATGGTGCGGCTCCACCTCTCCAACTCCCCTGCCGGGTCCAGCGGTTCACCCGCCTCCGGTCCCGTCGTGCCGTGCAGATCCCGGAGCACGTCGGCCAGGGCCAGCATCCGGGCCCGGCAGAGCCCCGGATCGAGCCGGTGCTCGTCGAGGACCGGCTCGATCGCCTCGCCGTCCACGAACTCCATGGCGAACCAGGCGGGTTCACCCTCGTCGACGGCGAGGACACCCGGCACGGGCACCGGTGATCCGGCGAGTGCGCGCAGGACCAGTGCCTGACGCAGGACGTCGTTGCGGCCGACGGGGCGTTGTCCCGGTGGCACCGCTTTCACGACGTACGAGGCCGGTCCCGCCGTGACGACATAGGTGAGGCCCGAGTGGCCGCCGGGCAGCGTGCGCAGGTCACTGACGTGCTCGCCCGGGTGTCGATCCGCGAGCCGCTCACGGACCCGTCGCCCGAGTTCGGTCACCTCGGTCGTCGTACTCAACTTCCCGCTCCTTTCGGCTCCTTGGGCAGCCGCAGCACCCGCTCGGCCAGGATGTTGCGCTGGATCTCGTCGCTGCCGCCGGCGATCCGGTAGCCGGGAGCGCCGAGCAGGTGCTCGGTCCAGGCGAACGTGCCCCACTCCCCCGTGTCGGCGGCCAGGCGCGGCCCGAGGAGTTGCTGGACGAGGTCGGTGGTGGCGCGCATGGTCGCGGTGGCGTGCAGCTTGCCGACCGAGGCCTCGGCGCCCGGCTCACGGCCGGCCGCAAGGGCCGAGGTCACACGCAGCCCGATGAGCCGCTGGACGAGCGTGCGCACGAACAGGTCGGCCGCCTGCTGCCGTTCGCCGCCGGTGAGCGGGCGGGGCAGGTGCCGGGCGAGGTCGAGAGCGCGGTCGGCGTTGTCCAGGCCGAGGCCGCCGGAGTCGAGGCGTTCGGCGGCGAGCACGGTGAGGGTGACCCGCCAGCCCTCGCCGACGGGGCCGAGCCGGTCGCTGTCGGGCACGAACACGTCGTCCAGATAGACCTCGTTGAAGCTGGCGCCACCGGTCATCTGCCGGATGGGCCGTACGGTCACGCCCGGCGCGTCCATCCGCACCAGGAAGACCGTGATGCCCGCGTGTTTGGGTACGTCCGGGTCGGTGCGGCACACGGCCACGCCCCAGGTGGCGACCCGGGCACCGGACGTCCAGATCTTGTGCCCGCGCAGGACCCAGCCGTCGCCCTCCCGCACCGCCCGGGTGCGGACGGCAGCGAGATCGGAACCCGCCTCGGTCTCCGAGAAGAGCTGGCAGGCGAGTTCGTCGGTGCGGAGCATGGCGCGCAGCCAGCGGCGCTTCTGCTCCTCCGTGCCCCAGATTCGGACGGCTGGGGCGACGAGCTGCTGGGTGACCGGGAAGACCTCGGTGCGTCGCGGCACGTCGAAGGCGGCCTCCTCGGCGCGGTACAACTGCTCGTAGTACGAGGGCAGTTCACGCCCGCCGTACTCGGGCGGCCAGCCGAACGCGCCCCAGCCCTGGTCGTACCGGATGCGCTCCCAGTCCCGTATACGGTCGGTGTGGGCACGCTCCTCGGCCTCGGTCCAGTTCTCGAAGACGGCCACCGAGTCGTCGCCACGGCCCCATTCCCGGTCTGCGGCGCGCTCTTTCGCCACGCCGGTCAGCCAGTTGCGGGCCTCGGCGCGGAACTCGTCCGGGCCGGGTATGCCGTCCATGATCCTCCTTTCAGCCGGTCAGCACGGTCCTCAGCGGGTCAGCACGGTGCAGGCGCTGACGCCCGGTGCCCCGTAGACATGGGTGAAGCCGGTCGACGGATCCCCCGGCACCTGCCGTTCGCCGGCGCGGCCGCGCAACTGCTGCACGACCTCGTGGACCTGGCGCAGTCCGGAGGCGCCGATGGGCTCGCCGTTGGCGATGCACCCGCCGTCGGTGTTGACCGGCAGCGAGCCGCCGATGCCGGTCGCCCCGAACGGGATGAGAGACTCCTGCTCGCCGTGCTCGCAGAACCCGCACTCGGCCAGGTGCATCACCTCGGCGCCGCTCTCGGTGTCCTGCAGCTGGCACACGTCGATGTCGCGCGGCCCCAACCCGGCTTCCTCGAAGGCGTGTTGAGCGGCGTCGGCGCTCACACTCGTCGGCGTCCCGGGCGGCGCCCAGGGGCTGAACACCTCGAAGGAGCCGAACCGACGGGTCCGTACGACCGCCGCCCGCAGCGTGACCGGCGTTCCGCCGAGTTCGCGGGCCACCGCCCTGCTGCACAGGATCAGGGCGACGGCACCCTGGCCGGGCGAGCAGAACATGTATCTGGTCAGGGGGTCGTTGACCATCCCGGACGCCAGGATCTCGTCCGCGTCGAGCGGCTTGCGGCGCCAGGCGTGCGGGTTGAGCACTCCGTTGGCGTACGCCTTCTCGGCGACCAGCGCGAGGGTGCGGGCGCTGATGCCGTGGTCGTGCATGTACCGCTGGATCTTCATGGCGAAGAACTGCGTGGTCACCATCAGCCCGTCGCGGCCGTACGCCTCGTCGAGCCCCCAGTCGGCGGGCCGCGGGTCGAAGGCGCCGCGCGGATGCTTGTCGAAGCCGACCGCGAGAGCGACGTCCGCCGCCCCGGACCGGATCGCGCCCACGGCTGCAACCAGTGCGCTGCCGCCGGTCGCACAGCCGTTGCGCACGTTCGTGAACGGCACGCCCGTCAGGCCGAGTTCCGCGACCAACGTGTCGGCGTTGCCGGCCGCATCGCTGCCGCCGTACGCCGCCCGCACCCGCGACCACGGCAGTCCTGCGTCGACGAGGGCGGACCGCACGGCCTGCACTGCCAGCTGCCGGCCGCTCGCCTCCGTACGGGCGAAGGAGGTGATCCCGGCGCCGCAGACGAGCACGTCCTCGCCGCTCATACGGCGGCTCCCGCGGCTCTCGGCACGCCGTCCCCCGCCGTGATCGTGAGCGGCATGCCGATCTCCGCCTCCTCTGGCCGGATGTCGAGGACGGCCAACACCCGTACTCCTTCCGGCAGTTCGACGTATCCGACGGCGAACGGGGCGAATCCGGCGGCGGGCGGAACGTACGGCGGCGTTTTGGGCGCGTACCGCTGCACGGTCCAGGTCCACAGCGTGCCCGTGGCGGAGAGCACGACCGGCTCGGCCGGCCCTCCGCAGCGCGGACACGCCGGGTCGGCGGGGTAGGTGGCCACCGCGCAGTCGGCGCACCGGGAGCCGCGAAGCCGGCTCCCGGTCTCCCGCACCGCGCTCAGCGGCCCTTCCACTGCGGCTCCCGCTTCTCCAGGAACGCCGACACACCCTCCGCCGCGTCCTCGGAGTTGAGCATCACGCCGACCGCGAGGTGCTCCATGACCATCAGCGACTGGATGTCGGCGTCGAGGCTGCGGTCGATGGTCATCTTGGTGATCCACATGGTGAACGGGCTCTTGTCGATGAGCTGGTCGGCGAACTCCTCGACGGTGGCGTCGAGCTTGTCCGCGGGTGCCGAGGAGTTGATGAGGCCGAACTCGGCGGCCTCGACCCCGGTGAGCAGCTTGCCGGTGAGCATCAGCTCCTTGGTCTTGCGGACGCCGATCATGCGCGGCACCCGGTAGATCGGTCCAGCACCGCCGAACAGTGCGCGCCGGATGTGGAAGTCCCCGATCAGGGCGTCGTCCGCGGCGATCGCGAAGTCGCAGGAGATCATCAACTCGAAGCCACCCGCGGTGACATGACCCTCGAGGACCGCGATCGACGGGGTCTTCATCGAGTAGAGCCGGTCGCAGACCTTCGCCGACAGCACGGCGACGTCGATGGCGTTGGACCTGCCGACGAAGTCGGCCTTGAGGCTGTCCAGGTCGAACCCGGAACAGAAGGTGTTGCCGCGGCCGCGCAGCACCAGCACGCGCAGCTCGGGGTCGGCGTCGACCTCGGTGATGATCTCGTCCAGCCGGTTCAGGATCGGCACGGTCACACAGTTCTTCTTGTGCGGCCGGTTCAGCCAGACCCGTGCCACATGCCCGTCCCGCTCGAACTGGATCTCGTCCTCGACTGCCATGAGCTCCTCCAAACTGAACTGAATTGAGTTCGATTCTGTGGGCGGATGGGTGCCCCTGTCAATGGATCGGGAGGCGGTGACCGCTCCGATCGGCCGGCGCGTGATCAGCCGGTACGGCCGGTGAGGCCGAGCAGACCGGCCAGGCGCAGGCGATGGTCGTCGCCCGTCCCCAACAGCGCCTCGTCGGCCCGTGCCCGGCGCAGATACAGATGGGCCGGGTGCTCCCACGTGAAGCCGATCCCGCCGTGGAGCTGCACGTATTCCGTGACGGCGAGGCGATAGGCACCAGTGCACGCAACGGCTGCGGCACTCGCGGCCACGGGCAGTTCCGACGTATCTCCGGCAAGACAGGCGCTCGCGTACGCCGAGGCCGACCGTGCACCCTCGACCTCGACGAGCAGATCGGCCAGCCGGTGCTTGACGGCCTGGAACGAGCCGATGACACGCCCGAACTGGGTCCGTTGGGACACGTAATCGAGTACGGCGTCCAGGGCGTGCGCACTGCCACCGACGTGCTCGGCGGCCAGAGCCACCCGGCCCGCGTCGAGCACGGCCTCGACGACTCCCGCCGCCTGCCCGGGCTCACCGACCGCCTCGGCCGGCGCCCCCCGGAAGCGCACGAGTGCCTGACGCCGCGTGGAGTCCAGGACCCGCCGAGCCGCACGGTCGCAGGTCGCACCGTCCGGCTCACAGGCGAACAGCCGCTCCCCGTCCGGTGCGCGGGCGGCGACGAGCATCAGATCGGCACCCTGCCCGCCGGGCACGAAGTCGGCCTCCCCGCGCAGTACCCAGCCGCCCGGGGTGCGCTCAGCCGTCACGTCGGCAGGGTGCAGGAATCCGGCGACCGTCGCCGTGAGTGCGCCGGCGGCGATGCCCGGCAGCCAGCGCGCACAGGCCCGTCGATCGCCGCTGCCCAACAGGGCGTGTCCGGCGAGGACGACGGTGGTCAGCAGAGGCGCGGGACACAGCACACGCCCGGTCTCCTGCAGCACCACGGCAAGTTCGGCAAACGTGTACCCGCTCCCGCCGTACTCGTCGGGCAGGGCAAGCCCGTGCACTCCGATCTCGCCGGCGAGCCGTTCCCAGAGCACCTGGTCGTACCCGCGCGGGCTCTCGGCTTGCCCACGGATCTCCTCTGGCCCACAGGTCTCAGCAAGCAAGGCCCGTAGGACTCCTCGAAGTTGACGCTGCTCATCGCTCTCCAGCAACAGCGCTGGATCGGCATCGAGCCGAAACATCCAAACCTCCCTCGACCACACCCCTCAGGGGCGCGGGGCTGTGACATCGTGCGGCTCCGCCGCGTGGGCGCGACCAGCCACAAACAACCCGCAGCCGACCACTCGGGGTTGGTCCCTCACACCGTGAACCGCCCACCATTCGCCAGCAACACAGCGCCCACAAGATTCGCCGCCTCCGAACTCGCCAGGAACAACGCAACGTCGGCAATCTCCTCCGCCGTCGCATACGGACGAACCCGCGGATCGGCAAACCCCCGCCGAAGCGCCGCAGGCGTCCGCGCCGCCATCCCCGTCTCCGTCGGCCCCGGCGCCACCGTGTTGACGCGAACCCCGAACGCGATGGCCTCCTTGGCCACCGACTGGCTCAGCGCATGCACCCCGGCCTTCGAGGCCGCGTAGTGCGGATAGCCGGCCTGGGCGTCGAAGGCCGACGAGGAGCCCACCGTCACCACGGTTCCGGACCGGTGCGGCACCATGACCCGCAGAGCGCCACGCAGCACATGAAACGTGCCGTCCAGGTTGACGCGCATGACGCGCCGCCATGCCTCGTCGCCGAGCCGCGCCGTCACCTCCGGCGGCCGGTCCGCGACCAGGGCCTCGGCGATCCACTCCTTGGCCGTGGGGTCGTCGACTCCGGCCGCGTGCACCACGACGTCGAGCCGTCCGTGCCGCCGTACGACTTCGTCGAAGGCCTCGTCGACCTGCGCGGGGTCGGCCACGTCGACGGTGAGGGAATGCGCTCGCGGCAGCTCCTTCGCGACGGCCTGCGCCGCCGGGCCGTCGACGTCCGCGACGAACACCTCGGCCCCCTGTGCGGCAAGTCCCCGGGCGACCGCCGCGCCGATGCCGGATCCCGCACCGGTGACGAGGGCGACCCGCCCGGCGAAGCGCCCCACGTGCTCACCGCCCATGCACGACCACCACCTCACAGTCGGCTACTGAACTGACTTCATTTTTGTTAATGTCTCAGGTATGTCAACAGGCAGGACGAGAGCGGTACGACTGACCCGGTGGGGCGGCCCGCCGATCCTCACCGAGGTGGCACGCCCCACCCCCACGGCCGAAGAGGTGCTGGTCCAGGTGGAGGCGGCCGGCCTCTGCCGTTCGGACCTCCACGTCGTCGACGCCCGGCCGGGAGACCTCCCGTACCGGATTCCGTTCACCCTCGGACACGAGGTCGCGGGCCGAGTGGTGGAGCGCGGCCCGCTCGCCACGGGTCCGGCGGTCGGTGAACGCGTGGTCGTCTACGGCCCCTGGGGCTGCGGGCGTTGCGCGCGCTGCGCGGTCGGCGCGGAGAACTACTGCGACCGGCGCGCGGCTCTGGACGCCGACCGCGTCGGCACGGGGGCGGGACTCGGGCGCGACGGCGGGATGGCGGACCTGATGCTCGTACCGTCCGGGCGACTGCTGGTCCCGGTCGGCGACCTGGCCGCCGACCGGGCCGCGCCCTTGTCGGATGCCGGGCTCACCGCGTACCACGCCGTGACCACAGTCCGGCATGCATGGAACGACGACGTCCCGGATGCCTGCGTGGTCGTCCTCGGCATCGGCGGCCTGGGGCATCTGGCCGTCCAGATCCTGCGCGCCACGACGACCGCACAGGTGCTGGCCGTGGACGTGCGGGAGGAGGCGCTCGTCCTGGCCGACGAGTGCGGGGCGCACTTCGGAACGCTTCTGCGGCCCGACACCGCGGCGGTCCTGCGGGAGCGGACGGGCGGAGTCGGGGCGGTGGCCGTGCTCGACTTCGTGGGCAGCTCCTCCAGTCTGCAGCCGGCGGTGGACGTGCTGCGGCCGGGCGGAGAACTGGCCGTGGTGGGCAGCGGCGGCGGGGAACTCGCGGTCCGCAAGCCCGGCGTACTCCCTCCCGGGACGCGGATCTCGCTGCCCTTCTGGGGGACCCTGCCCGAACTGGAAGAGGTCGTGGCCCTGGCACGCAAGGGCGTGCTGCAGGTGGGGGTCGAACGGTTCGCGCTGTCGAGCATGCCGGAGGCCATGGCGAGGCTCCGCACCGGTGATGTGCGGGGGCGTGCGGTCCTCATTCCCGACTGACGGCCGACTCGGCCGAAACCCGTACTGTCGCACCACTTGTCGACCACCCTCTCGACTCCAGAAGTGAGTTCAATTAGCGTCTTGTTCCACTCGGCGACGTGAAGGCGGTGGGACCCGCTATGGATGCGGAGACAGTGGATCTGCTGGTGATAGGCGGCGGCATGGCCGGACTCTCGGCCGCCGCCCGGGTGGCCGCGGAGGGCGGCTCGGTGGTTGTGGTGGAGAAGGCGGAACGCACCGGCGGCTCCGCCCGCTTCGCCGGTTTCGTATGGACGACCCCGACCGTCGAGGAGATGCGCCGGGTCAACCCGGACGGAGACCCGGAGCTGGCCGCCGCCCTGGTGGACGGGTTCGCCGACGGCGTGGCCTGGATCCGGTCGCTCGGCGTGGAGTGCCGGCCGCCGGTTCCGGTGCTCGGCTTCGGCCGCGGTCACCAGGTGGACACGAACCACTACCTCGACACGTGCGAGCGGCTGATCCGCGACCGCGGCCAGGAAGTGCTGACCGCCACCCGGACCGTCTCCCTCGTGACGGAGGACGGCGTGGTCAAGGGTGCCGACTGCCTCCTGCCGGACGGATCCCGGCGCCGGATCCAGGCCACCTGGACCCTGCTCGCGACCGGCGGTTTCCAGGGGGATCCGGGCCTGCGCGCCGAGCACGTGCATCCGCGGGCCGCGGACATCGGACTGCGCGCCAACCCGCGCAGCCGGGGCGACGGCCTCAGGCTCGGGCGCGGCGCGGGCGCGGCGTTCGGCAAGAAGGACGCCGGGTTCTACGGGCACTTGATGCCGGCGGGCGTCTCCCTGGCCGACCCCGCACGCTTCGTCGACCTGGCGCTCTACTACAGCGAGCACGCCCTGCTGTTCGACACGGCCGGCGAGCGCTTCGTCGACGAGACGGTCGGGGATCATCTGACCACCATGGCGCTGCTGGAACGGCCGGAGTCCCGCGGCCTGTTGGTCGCCGACGCGCGGGTGCACCGTGAGTGGATCAGCGCCTCGTACGTGGAGGGCATCCCGGGCGTGGACAAGTTCCAGCTGTGCCATCGTGCAGGTGCCCGCAGCGCGGTGGCGGACAGCCTGGAGGACTTCGCGTCGATGCCCGAGGAGTGGGGTTATCCCGGCGCCACGATCCGCGACCGCATCGAGGAGTTCAACGCCACCGTGAGCGCGAACGGCGCGACGACGCCCGGTCGGCTGCTCGACCGCCGGCCGCTCGACGAACCGCCGTACTACGTCGTCGAGGCGGCCCCGGCGATCACGTTCACGTTCGGTGGCCTGCTGATCGACGCCGGCGCGCACGCACTGACCGCGGACTCGGACCGGCCCGCTCCGGTACCCGGCCTGCTCGTGGCCGGCGCGGACGCGGGCGGGCTGTACCGGCGCGCCTACGCGGGCGGGCTCGCACCGGCGCTGGTCTTCGGCCTGGCGGCGGCACGGACGGCGCTCACCGAGACTCCGACGACCGTCGGTCACTGATCTCCGGCCGGCCGCTCGGCACAAATCCTGTGCACGAGTCTTGCCCGCCCGGCACCGGAGTACCTAGCTTACTGAATTGAGTTCACTTTGACTCCGTGGTTCGTGAGGTGATCATGCTTCTCACATGCGTGGCGCGAACGCGCTCTTTTCCGAGGGAGGGACTGTGAGTCAGTTCCTGCTTGTCCTGGTCAGCGGTGTGGCCAGTGGAGCCGTGTACGGCCTCATGGGTCTCGGGCTGGTCATCATCTACCGGGCCACGGACGTCGTGAACTTCGCGATGGCCTCGCTCGCGACCCTGGGCCTGTATGTGGCGCTCTCGCTCCACGACCGCGGTGTGGCGACGGTGCTCGGCATCCTCGCCGCCGTCGCGATCACCGTGGCGGCGGGCCTGGTGGTGCGCGAGACGGTGATCCGGCCGCTGGGGCAGGGGCAGTTGTTCTCCGCGCTCGTGGTGACGATGGGCGTGTCCCTGGTCGCGGAGAGCACAGCCGGATCGATCTGGGGCGACCAGCCCAAGGACTTCCCCAATCTGGTCGACGGGTCGGTGCGCTGGTCGGGCGCCGCGGTGCCGGTCCAGAGCCTGGTGACGATCGCCGTGGCCGCCGTGGCGATGGCGCTGGTGGGCTATCTGTTCGCCCGCACCACACTCGGCTCGGCCATGCGCGCCGCGGCCGAGTCGGCGGACACCGCCCGCGTGGTCGGGCTGAGTTCGCAACGGCTCGCCAGGATCTCCTGGGCGCTCGGGCTGGGGCTGGCCGCGCTGGCCGCCTGTCTGTACGCACCGCGGTCCGGCCTGGTGCCCACCGCGCTCGTCGCGCCCCTGTTCCGGGCCTTCGCCGGAATCTTCCTGGGCGGCCTGACCAGCATGTACGGCGCCGTCCTCGGCGGGCTGACCATCGGCGTCCTGGACAACATGGCGGCGAACTACGTCTCCGCCAGCTTCCGGGACACGTTCGTGTTCTCGTTCACCGTGCTGGTCCTGCTGATCCGCCCCCAGGGCATGTTCGGCACCCGCACCTTCCAACGGGTCTGAGGGGTCGCATCCATGGTCTTCAACCGTTCCCTCCTGGCCAGGGCCGCCCTGGGCCCGGCCGCCGGCGCGGTGCTCATGGCGTTCATGGCCTCCGGCGCGATCCCCGCGTACCAGATGTACTCGGTGGGCCTCGCGGCCGTGTACACCATCGTCGTACTGTCGGTCGGCCTGCTCGCCGGCTGGTCCGGCATCTGGTCGGTGGGCCATCCCGCCTTCTTCGCCATCGGCGCCTACTTCGCGGCGTACGGCAGCGGTCACGAATGGCCTCTGGAAGCGGTGATTCTCGGGGCCGTTGCCACCGGTGCCGTCCTGGGCGCCTTCCTGGGGTACGCGGGCGCCAGGTTCTCGGTGCTCTACATCGCCCTGCTGACCCTCGCGTTCACCACGGTGACCCTGGAGCTGATCAACCGCTGGAGCAGCGTGACCGGCGGCGACCAGGGGGTGCCGGTCGTCCAGCTGCGCAGCGCACTCGGCCTGGGCACCCTCCTGGGTGGCGGCACCGAGGCCCAGTACCTCGCGGTCGGCGCCGCCGCCGTCGTACTCGCGCTGGCCGTGCCGGCCGCCGCCTCGGGGCTGCGGATGCGGCTGGTGGCCGCCAAGTCGCACCCCCTGGCCGCCCGTACGATCGGCATCGCGCCGGAGGCGCAGTCGTCGCTGTCGTTCGCGGTGAGCGGGGCGTGCACCTGCTTCGCGGGCGTGCTGCTGGGCCTGCTCACCGGGTTCGTCAGCCCGGATCCGTTCTCGCTGAGCTTCGGCATCTCGCTGATCGCGGCATGCGTGCTCGGCGGGGTCGGCACCATCCTCGGCGCCGTGGTCGGGGGCGTCTACCTGACCTGGAATCCGTCCCTCTCGTCCGCCGTCGGGATGCCCCAACCCGTCGTACAGGGCCTCGTGTTGATCGCGGTGCTTCTGTTCCTGCCGGGCGGGGTCGTACCCTTCCTCGCCAAGCCCGCACGAAGCCTCCTACGGCGGGTGCGGCGACGACCGGACGCCGAAGTGCCGCTGCCTGCCGACGAGTTGACGGATATTGCGCCGCTCGGGCCCTCCGGCGACGGCCCCGTCCTGCTGCACCTGGAGCACGTGTCGGTCTCCTACGGCGGACTCAAGGCCCTGGAGGACGCCTCGCTGTCCCTGCGACAGAACGAGATCCTGGCGGTCATCGGGCCCAACGGGGCAGGAAAGACAACCCTGTTGAACGCGCTGTCGGGGCTCACCGGCAACGGCCGGGTGAGCGGGAGCGCCGAATTCGCCGGACGCCCTCTCCTCAAGGCCAGGGCGACCGCACGGCGGCGGCTGGGCATCGGCCGTACGTTCCAGCACGCGGAGGTCTTCTCCGAACTCACCGTCGCGGAGAACGTGTTGTGCACCCGCCGCCGGATCACCGCCCGGGACCGGGCCGAGGTCACGCGGCTGCTGCGCTCCGTCGGTCTCGCGGACGTGGCCGACCGCCGTCCCGGGGAGCTGCCGTTCGGTCTGCAGAAGCGTCTCGACCTGGCGCGTGCGATGGCCGAGGATCCGAAACTGCTGGTCCTGGACGAGCCGTTCGGCGGCCTCGACGCGGGTGAACGGGCGCTGCTGGCACGGCACATCAGGCGGCTGCACGCCGAGGGCACCGCGGTCGTGGTCATCGACCACGTCCTCGACGACCTCTTCTCCGTCGCCCACCGGGTGCTCGCGTTCGACTTCGGCCGCACGATCGGCGAGGGCACCCCGGACACCGTTCTGCAGGACCCGAAGGTGCGGTCCTCGTACCTGGGAACCGTCGACGGCAGGACCCGGCCGCCCGCGCAAGGGGGCGAGCGGAGCATGATCCGCCTGCACGGGGTCGGCCACACGTACGGCGGCGTGGTCGCCCTGCGGGACGTCGATCTCGATGTCCGCCAGGGGGTCGTGCTGGGCATCGCCGGAGCCAACGGCGCGGGCAAGAGCACACTGGCCGGCATCCTGCACGGCTCGCTCGAACCGGCCCGTGGCGACCGGGAGTTGGGCGGGGCGGTTCGCACCAGCCTGGCGCCCGAGGGGCGGGCCCTGTTCAAGACGCTCTCCCTGCGCGAGAACCTCGAAGTCGCCGCGTACGCGGCGGGCATCAGCGGTCCGCCGCTGCGCGCACGGCTGGAGGAGACCGTCCAGTGGCTGCCGGCGCGGCTGCGTGACCGGATGTCCGCCTCCGCGGGCGGGCTGTCCGGCGGGGAGCAGCAGATGCTCGCCATCGCCCGGGCCCTGATCGTCGCGCCGGACGTCCTGATCGTCGACGAACCGGCACTCGGGCTGGCCCCTGCCCTGGTCGACGAGGTGTACGACCGGCTGGCCACGCTGGCCCACGAAGGCCTGACCGTCGTGCTGCTCGAACAGCTGCTCAGCCGGGCCATGTCCGTGTGCCACGAGGTGGCCGTGCTGCACGAGGGCGTCGTCGCGGCCCAAGGGCGGCCGGGCGACCCGGAGTTCGCGGCGCTGGCCGAGGCGGCGTACTTCAGCGGCGGCCTGGACGCGGCCGCCCCGACCGCGGCGGCCAACGCCCGCACTTCCCCAGTGAATTGACAATCCCGTTGTGAACGAGGTGGACCGTGTTCCGAACGATGAGAAAATTCCGCCGTACCGCGGGAGCGATGGCCGTCATGGCCGCGGTGGCGCTCACCGCCAACGCCTGCGCCGGCCAGGACTCCGCAGCGGCCGGCGGCAGCTCCTCCGAGATCCACATCGGCGCGTGGCTCCCCCTCACCGGCGCCACCGCCACGTACGGCGTGGCCGAGAAGGCGGGCGCCGACGCCTACTTCAAGATGCTCAACGCCAAGGGCGGCATCAACGGCCGCAAGGTCAAGTGGACCGTCAAGGACAACGCGGCCGACCCGCAGCAGACCGTGCAGATCGCCCGCGAACTGGTCGGCCAGGACAAGGTCGTGGCCATCGTCAACGCGAACGGCACCTCCCAGGCTGAGGCGGCCTTCCCGTTCGTCCTCAACCAGTCCAAGGTGCCGGTCCTCAACGAGGTGGGCGGCACGGAGACCTGGTACAAGCCACCGCGCCCCGGCCTGTTCGGCACCCAGACGCTCTACGAGGACCAGGCCGCGGCGATCGCCGCCTGGGCGGTGCAGGACGGCGCGAAGAAGATCCTCGTCGTGCACAGTGACCCGGCCGCGTTCGTGAACGTGGCCAAGCAGGTGGAGCCGGTCGCGAAGAAGGTGGATCCCTCGGTCGAGGTCGACCGGCTGCCGGTCAAGTACCAGACCACCGACTACACACCCGTGATCAGCAAGGTGAAGGCCGCGAAGACCCAGGCGGTGGTCCTGATCCTCACCTCCCCCGAGGCGGCCGCCTTCCTCAAGGAGGCCAAGCTCCAGGGCCTGTCGCTGCCCACCTACGCCTACGCGCCCGTCGCCGCCGAGTCGACAATCGCCCTGGCCAAGGACGCCGCCGAGGGCCTCAAGGCCGTACAGCTGGTGAAGGCGCCCTCCGACGACGACCCCGCGGTGAAGGAGTTCCGGACCGCGATGGCCAAGTACGAGCCCGGTCAGACCGCCGGATTCCTCGCTCTGTGGGGCTGGAGCAACGCGAAGGTGTTCGCCGAGATCGCGAAGACCGTCAAGGGGCCCGTCACCTCCCAGGCCCTCAGTGCGGCGTACGCGAAGGCGTCCTCGGTGGACCCGGGCGTCTCGCCGGTGATGAAGTTCGGCGCGAGTGACCATCTCGGCACGCGCAGCGTGCAGCGGGTGGTCGTGAAGAAGGGCGTCTGGACATCCGTCGGCGACTTCTACACACCGCCGACGCGCGGCTGAAGGTTCCTGCGGAGCCCCGCGGCCCCGGAGTCAGCGGACGAGCGCCTTGCGCAGACGACGCTTCGAAGCGTCGGCCCACACATCGGGCAGCTCCCGTTCGCGCTCCGCGGCCACGGCCCGCTCCTTGCCGTACAACAGGCCCCAGGTGAAACTGGGTTCTGCGGCCGCGTGCGCCGCCAGGGCCAGGTTCCGCAGGGCGTCCCGGGCCACCACGCTGTCCTGGTGGTCCCCGAGCACCTTCTGTACGGCCTTCACGCGCTTGCCGAGCCGCTTCGCATGCTTGCCGAGCGAGGCACGTGCCGGTTCGGTGGCGTAGCGCGTCTTCTTGGCCGACTTGCGGGCCTCGTGGAGGGCCGTGTCCCGTTCCGTTCCGGGCGAGAGTTCCAGCGCGTGTGTCGTCCGGTCGGCCAGCCGGTCGTACTCCTTGAGGATCGCCTTGACCATCACCTTCTTCGGCTTGCGCGCGGCCTTGCGCCGCAGCGGGGGCCGCTCGGTGAGCGTGGCCAGGGAGTCCAGAAGGGCGAGATGGCGGGGCGAGCGCAGGGCCTCCAGGGTGCGCTCGCGCGCCGCGGAGGTGTTGGCCACGTTCCACGCCTTCAGCCGGGCGGCGACGGGCCCGAGAACGAGTTCGGGGGGCTCGTGGCCGATGCGGGAGCCGAGCCGTTCCATGAGGACCTCCTGGTCGCGCTCCGCGCCCAGTTCGCCGCCCAGCCACTTGAGGTCGTCGCGGATCGGATCGGTGACGTCGCGGGCCAGCACCGAGCGGTAGGAGCGCAGGGTGCTGCGCAGCCGACGGCAGGTGACGCGCATCTTGTGCACCGAGTCGGGACGGTCACGGCGTACCGCGGGATCGAGGTCCGCCAGGGCGCGCACCTGCTCGTCGAGGTACGTGAGGACCTCGTCGCCGGCCGAGCCGGGTTCGACGCGCTCGGCGCGGGCGTCCGGCAGGCGGGGCCCGCCCAGACCGATGGCCTCCAGGGCCCGGGCCAGCTTCGACGGGTAGTCGGCGCGGTCGATGCCGTTCCTGTGCAGCGCCTTGTCCACGAGGTCCAGCAGCGCGGGGTCGGCGTCGTCGGCGAGCTCGACCTCCATCTCGGTCCAGGCGGCCAGTGTGGTCGTGCCGCGCAGGGACTCCGCACGGACGCTGTCGACGGTCAGCTCGGCCAGGACCGCACGGTCGGAATCGACGAGGTGCCAGGTCCTGCGGGTGGACCGGATACGGACGAGGGGTGTCAGCTGGGCCCCTCGGGTGCGGGAGAGGGCCAGGTCACGCAGGGCGTCCGGAACCGTGTCGGACAGCGGGGCCTGCACCTCCTCCCTGCTGTCCCCGGACAGCGGCAGCTTCAGGTGCCAGCCGGCATCGGCCCCACCCGTCCTTCGCCTCAGTGTGGCCGACGCACCGGCCAGGCGCAGGTCCTCGGTGTCGTAGTACACCGCGTCCAGTTCGTCGATGCCTCGTTCCACAACCGACGCGATGCCGTCCACGCCGGTGAGCTCCGGGAGCCACGACGTGTCGTCGGCCGACGGAGCAGCGTACTTTCGCTCTGTCTCACGCTTCGATCGGGTCATACCCATCGCGTACACGCCTCAGGGCGACTCAAACACATATGAAGCGGTATCTCGCGGGCCCGGCGCCCTCACGAACCTTGCTCCATCACGGCACCCCGCCTAGCCTGACTTTGTGCCGCAAATAAACAAATCCCGAACGCACAACGTCGTGCCGGGCAACAACGGTGACGACCTCACCCGACTCCGCATCGCCCTCACCGTCTTCTTCGCCCTCGACGGCTTCGTCTTCGCCGGCTGGGTCGTCCGCATCCCCGCGATCAAGCACCAGACCGGCGCATCCGCCAGCGCCCTCGGACTGGCCCTGCTGGGGGTCTCCGCCGGAGCGGTGATCACGATGATGCTCACCGGCCGCCTCTGCCGCCGCTACGGCAGCCACCGGGTCACCGTCGTCTGCGGCATCCTGCTCTCCCTGAGCGTCGCACTGCCCCCGCTCACCCACTCCGCCGTCGCACTCGGCGCCGTACTGCTGATCTTCGGGGCCGCATACGGCGGGATCAACGTCGCGTTCAACAGCGCGGCAGTCGACCTGGTCAGGGCCCTGCAACGGCCGATCATGCCCAGTTTCCACGCCGCGTTCAGCCTCGGCGGAATGATCGGCGCCGGAGCCGGCGGACTCGTCGCCGGGGCGCTGTCCCCCACGCAGCACCTGTTCGGCCTCACCGTGATCGGCCTGCTGGTCACCGCGGTCGCCGGACGCGCCCTGCTGCGCCTCCGGCCCCCGGTGCCGCCCGAGAGCTCGGCGAGGGAGAAGACCGCCCCCCGCCGCCTCGACACCCGCACGCGCGGCATCGTCATCACCTTCGGACTGATCGCCCTGTGCACGGCCTACGGCGAGGGAGCCCTGGCCGACTGGAGCGCCCTGCACCTGGAGCAGGACCTGGACGCCACACCCGGTGCGGCGGCCGTCGGCTACTCCTGCTTCGCGCTCGCCATGACCGTCGGCCGGCTGACGGGGACACGGCTCCTCGAACGCCTCGGCCGCACCCGCACCCTCGTGACGGGCGGCGCGATCGCCGCGGCCGGCATGCTGCTCGGCGCGCTCGCCCCCTCCCTGTGGGCAGCCATCCTCGGCTTCGTGATCACCGGGCTCGGCCTCGCCAATCTCTTCCCCGTCGCCGTCGAACGCGCCGGCACGCTGGCCGGCCCCGAGGGCGTCGCGATCGCCTCCACCCTCGGCTACGGCGGCATGCTCCTCGGCCCGCCCGCGATCGGCTTCATGGCGGACTGGTTCTCCCTGCCCACGGCGCTCACCAGCGTGGCGGCGCTCGCGGCGACCGCAGCGGTCATCGGACTCGTCACGCGGCGCGCGGGAGAGCGCTGATTCGCGCGCCGGGCGCGCGTTGCAACGCCCATCGGGTGCCGAGGGGTTCACACTGCCCGCGGACTGTGCCGGTACGGCGACGGCGGAGACCGTACAGACCGGGTGAGCGAAAGTCCGTGGCCGGGCGGGCCGACGGCCTTCGTCTGGGTACCAGGGAACCAGCGACGCCGAAGCAATCAGAGCCCTGGGAAAGGGGAGGATCCCATGCCACAGCGCCTGCCAGCTCAGTCGGTCCGGTGGGCCGCGCGTCCGCTCGTGCTCGTGTCGGCCGTCGCCGTCGTTCTCGCCGGGTGCAGTTCCGGCGGTGACGGGGACGGCGGGGGCAGCGACGGCAAGAAGAGCGGGCCGCCCGCGATCATCGTGCAGCCCGCCGACGGCGGCGGCAAGGTGCCGGTCGGACGGAAGGTCACGGTGCATGCCCGCGGTGGGTCCCTGACGTCCGTCGAGGTCGGCTCCCCCGGGCCGGGCAAGCTGTCCGGCACCTGGTCCAAGGACAGGTCCGTGTGGACCTCGACCACGCCGCTCGCCCCCGGTGCCACGTACACGGTGAAGGTGAACGGCAAGGCGGAGAGCGGATCGGCGCTCGACAAGACCGCGTCCTTCACCACCGAGGCGCCCAAGAACGCCGTCGTCGGCGAGTACTTCCCCGACAAGGGCACGACGGTCGGCGTCGGGATGCCGGTCTCGATCACCTTCAACAAGCCGGTCCAGGACAAGGCGGCCGTCGAGCGCAAGCTCCACGTCACCGCCTCCCCCGCGGTCGACGGAGCCTGGAGCTGGATGAAGGACCGCAACGGCAGGGACCGCATCGACTACCGCCCCGAGAATTACTGGAAGCCCGGCACCGACATCACCCTGCGCATGGACCTCGCGGGCGTGAACGCGGGCGGCGGGGTCTACGGCACCCAGCAGCGCGTCGTGAACTTCCGCATCGGCGACGCCGTCACGAGCACGATGGACGTCAGGAAGAAGACGATGACGGTGGCGAGGAACGGCAAGACCCTGCGGACCCTGAAGGTCTCCAGCGGCAAGAAGGGCTACGAGACCTGGAACGGCACGATGGTCGTCCTGAGCAAGGTCCCGACCATCCGCATGAACTCCCGTACCGTCCGCATCTTCGGCCAGGAGGCGTACGACCTCGGCAAGGTCAAGTGGGACGTCCAGCTCACCCCGTCCGGCACGTACGTGCACGCTGCGCCCTGGAACGCGGGCAAGTTCGGCGTGGTCAACGGCAGCCACGGCTGCATCGGCATGAGCACGAGCGACGCCAGGTGGTTCTACGAACAGGTCCACCTCGGCGACCCCGTCACCGTCGTCCACTCCGTCGACACGGTGGCGGCCAACAACGGCTACGGCGACTGGAACGTCGACTGGGCCACCTGGCAACAGGGCAGCGCCCTGGACTAGGAGCAGGGTGGCGGCATGCTGGTATCAGCGCCCGTTGGTATCGGTGCGAGCGGCGGGCCGGGAGGTGCGCGATGCGGTGGTGGTCCTGGGCATGGATGATCGCCGGGACGGTCGTCCTGGCGGCGTGCGGCACGTCCGCGGGCGGCGGAGCTGCGGGAAGGCCGTCCGAGAGCACCTCGCCGGGGCCGTCGTCCACTGCCCCGACACGCAGTGTGTCCCCGTCGACTCCCACCCCGAGCGAATCGGCTACGACGCCCTCGTCCTCGGCGGGCAACTGCACCGCCGGGCACGCCTCCGTCAGCGTCGCCCCCGGTGACCCGGTCGACCAGCGGCTGTGCGTACGGCCGGGCACCACGGTGTCCCTCGTCCTGCGCCCCCGGGCGGACGACAAGCGCTGGACGGCCGTACACAGCTCCGCGCCGGTCTTCGTCCAGGTCGCCGGCTGGCGACCGGACCCCGACGGCACGGCCCGCGCCTCCCTGCGCTGCGCGGGCACCCGCGGCGGTACGGCCGAGATCACCGCGCTGGCAAAGGCCCCGGACGTGGCGGGCGCGGCCCGCGCCGTCTTCACACTGCACGTGAGTGTGGTGCCGTACACGACGCAGGGGTGAGGGACGCCCGTGACCTGTGGGAGCCGGGGGGGCGCGCAGACTTGAGTCTCCCGCAGGGGGAGACATGAAGGTGGGGTCATGGACGGCGGCACCCTTTACTCGATCGGTGAACTGGCCCGGCGCACCGGGCTGACGGTCAAGACGATCCGGTTCTACTCCGACCGCGGCATCGTGACGCCGACCGATCGCACGCCCGCCGGATACCGCCGCTACGGCCCGGACGCCGTCGCTCGTCTGGCCCTCGTACGCACGCTGCGCGAGCTGGGCCTCGGCCTCGACGCGATCCGGCGGGTCACGGACCGGGAGCGCACGCTCGGCCAAGTCGCCGCGGAGCACGCCGCTGCCCTGGACGTGCAGATCGGCATCCTGCGGCTGCAGCGAGCGGTGCTGACCACCGCGGCCAGGCGCGACCCCACCTTTGAGGAGATGGAACGCATGCACCAGCTCGCCACCCTGTCCGAAGCTGAGAGGCGCCGCCTGGTCGACGAGTTCCTCGACGTCGTCTTCGGCGGCCGGTCCGGCGGAACCGGCCATGCCGCGGTCCGGCGCACCATGACCCCCGAGCTGCCCGACAACCCCACCGAGGAACAGGTCGCGGCGTGGGTCGAGCTTGCGGAACTCTCCCTGGATCCCGAATTTCGCGTCGCCGTGCGGAACTTGGTCGCCGACCATGTGCCCGACCCACCCGAGAGCAGCGCCAATCCGCCGCGCCCGGACGTCGTGGCGGTCACCCGGGAACTCGTGGGAACGGCCGTGCAGTCCGGCCTCAGCCCCGAGTCCCCGCAGGCCGACCCCGTGGTCGCGACTCTCACCGCCGGGTGCGCACTGGCCCTCGGCCACCCCGACGACGCCCCGCTGCACGGCCGGCTGCTGCAGCGCCTGGAGACCGCGAACGACCCACGCAGGGACCGGTACTTCGACCTGCTCGCCGTCATCAACGGCTGGCCCGCCCCGGAACCCCTGGCACCGGTCATCGACTGGTCCGTCAAGGCACTGAGGATCCGAACCGCGCGGCACGGCAACTCCATTCACCCCGCCTGACGTTCCTGCCCTTCAATGAGTGAGCCGTAGACGGCGATTCCGTCCTCGGGTCCATTTTTGAACCGCTTGATCACTCGTTGCACCGGCCAGACGACTCCGCCTTCGGGGAGATGCAGCTCGACGTTGATCTCCCCACGCGGATCGTCATCGTCGGCCTGCCAAGTTCCGCCCCGCTCTCGGCGAATGGTCTCGCCGACATACGCGCCGAGGGCGAAGAGTTTTTGGCCCAGCCCGTCGGCGAGCAGGCCGCCGGGGAGGGCACTGCCTTCGGACGAGTGGTCGTCGAGGAAACGGTCGATCTCCGCCAGGCTCTCCGGGGAGAAGTCCGCCTGGTAGCCCGAGTGTTGCAGGGCGCCCGCGATCCATTCCGATGCGCTGCTCACGTCTTGCAGCAGGGTAGCCATGGACGTTCCTCTCTCCCGGAAGATCTGATGCCGCTGCTTCCAGGGCGATCATCCATCCTTCGACCGAGGAATCACGACTGAAGCCCCCCAACCATGGCCGTTCGGCCGAGGCGGCCGGGTCGCGGTGACGGGAGATTGAAGGCCGGTTTCCGTTCCCGGCCGCTGGAGCTCTGGTGTCACA
This sequence comes from Streptomyces sp. NPDC047043, assembly GCF_040644055.1. Taxonomy (NCBI): domain Bacteria; kingdom Bacillati; phylum Actinomycetota; class Actinomycetes; order Kitasatosporales; family Streptomycetaceae; genus Streptomyces; species Streptomyces sp. NPDC047043. Next base: position 31,135 of record NZ_JBEYVO010000051.1, on the reverse strand, counting down.
TCCGTCCTCTGCTACGAGCAGCGTGATCCGTGTGGTCCTGGTCGATGACCAGGACCACGTGCGCTCGGGGCAGCCGCACGGCAGCCGCTCCACCCACCGCCCCGCGGTCGTCCACGGCCCGCAGTCGCTGATGCTGACCACCATCGACCTCGACGACCGCTCGATGCGGGGGAACCGGGCCCAACTCGCCGTCCTCGCCCACGAGTCGGCAGTCGTACGACCCCACACGCCGCCGTGACCGCCGACGCCGCCTCTTCTTCAACCTGCCTGATCGCCGAGCGGTTGTGCGCGCTACGCCGTGCGGAAGCGGAACGCCCCCGTGCCCCCGCCCAACGTGAGCCAGACGTGCTCCCCCTCCTTGACCAGCCGGAGGGCGATGTACGCGCACCCGGGACAGCGGGCGGTGAGGCCCGGTTCCGGCCCGTAGACGTGGAGTTGGGCGAGCGGGCCCGACTGTGCGCACTCCGGGCAGCGCCACCAGGCCGTCGTCGTCTCCACGGAGAGGATCTCCGAGAGCGGGCCGGCGAGACAGTTGCCGTCGAGGTGGGCGGTGTCGTCTGCCATCGGGACCTCCGGTCAGCCGAAGCGTTCGGTGCGGATGGTGGCGGGGTCGCGGCCCAGGTCGACCAGGAGGTTGCCGGCCGTTTCCACGAAGCCGGTGGGGCCGCAGACGTAGACCGGGCTGGCCGGTTCGAGGCGGGCCGCCGGCTTTTCCAGGTCGGTCGGCATGAGGCGGCCGGCGGCTCGCGGGCTGCCGGGCGGGGCCTGCCGCGTATAGAGGAACTGCACGTCGAGCTGCGGGTCTTGGTGGTCGGTGAGCTCGTCGCCGTACCAGATGTCGGCCGGGGTGCGGACCGAGTACAGCAGGTGGAAAAGGCTCGTCGAGCCTGCCGCGCGGTGGGCCCGGATCATGGCCGCCAGCGGTACGACCCCCGAGCCGCCCGCCACGAGCAGCGCCGGCTCGGTCTGTTCGGGGCGCCAGACGAACCAGTTGCCGAGCGGGCCGCGCACCTCCACCTCGGCGCCCGGCGGCAGGTCGTCGGCGAGGTAGGGCGAGACCTCTCCGTCGGACACGGTCTGCACGCCCAGTTCGATCCGGTCGCCGTCGGCGGGCGCGGCCAGCGAGTAGCTGCGCACGGCCTGGTAGCCGTCGTCGGCGGTGAGGCGCACGTCGACGTGCTGGCCGGGCAGGTGGCCGGGCCAGCCGGGTACGGTGAACAGCAGCGAGCGGGCGGTCGCGGTCTGCGGGCGCCGCTCGTCGAGCCGGGCCCGGCGCCAGGCGACACCGGTGGACATCACCATGGTCAGTCTCCCCAGTTGCGCTGCTCGCGCCAGGGGTCGCCGTAGTTGTGGTAGCCGACGGACTCCCAGAAGCCCGGCTCGTCCTCGTGCGTGAGCTGCAGCCCGCGCACCCACTTGGCCGACTTCCAGAGGTACAGGTGCGGCACGAGCAGCCGGGCCGGTCCGCCGTGTTCCGGGGAGAGCGGGTAGCCGTCGTAGGTGTGGGCGAGCCACGCCTTGCCGTCGAGGAGGTCCTCCAGCGGGAGGTTGGTGGTGTAGCCGCCGTAACTGTGGGCGAGGACGAAGTCGGCGGACGTCTCCACGTCCTCGAAGAAGGCGTCGAGGGAGACTCCGCGCCACGGGGTGTCGAACTTGGACCAGCGGGTCACGCAGTGGATGTCCGTGACCGTCTCCTGCTGCGGAAGGGCCATCATCTCCGCCCAGGTCCAGGAGTGCGTCTCCCCGGTTTCCGTGGTGATGGTGAAGGCCCAGGTGTCGGTGGACACCCGCGGGGTCGGCCCCGCGGACAGCACCGGGAACTGTTCGGTCGGGTACTGGCCGGGAGGCAGCCGGTCCGCCAGCGAACGGGCCCGTCCGCGGAAACCGGGTGAGAAGGAACTCATGACGTCGTCGGTCTCCTCGGCTCTGAGGGGCGGGACAGCCGGATTCCCCCATCATGAGCCGCCCCCGCTTTGCCCGCACGCCGTTCGGACATACGGCCGACCCGCACTCAGCGCAGGGCCACCTCGCCCGCGGTTACGGCACGCATCGCGCGCTCGACAGTCGCCTCGTTCTCGCCGACCGGAGCCACGTAGTCGATGACGTCACGCGCGGCGTCCGCCCCGAGGGTTCGGGTGATCACCCACGTGGCGAGGTACTGCGACGCCAGACAGCCGCCCGCCGTGGCGATGTTGCCCTCGGCGTGGAACGGCACGTCCAGCACGGTGATGTCGCAGGCTTCGACGAAGGGCCGGCTCTTCCGGTCCGTGCAGGCAGGCATCCCGGCGAGCAGCCCGAGCCGGGCGAGCACCAGCGCGCCGGAGCACTGGGCGCCGATCAACTGCCGCGAAGGGTCGAGCCGCAGCCGGGAGATCAGCCGGTCGTCGGCGACCACCTCGCGCGCCTTCACCCCACTGCCGATCAGCACTACGTCGGCCTCGGTCGCGAACTCCATCGGGCGCTGCCCGGTCACCTCGACCCCGTTCATCGAGGTGACCACCGGTGTCGGCGTCGTGATGAAGGCCTCCAGGCCGTCTTTGCGGCACCGGTTGATCAGCGCGGATGCGATGAAGCTGTCGAGCTCGTTGAACCCGTCGAAGGTGACCACGGCTACCTGCATCACGACTCCTCCAGTACGGCACCGGCACGGCAGGGGATCTGCAGCCTCCCTGACGCGCTGCCGCGGGTCGAGAGCCAATCGGCGGCCGGTGGCATGACCTCACGCGCGCTGAGCTGCGCCGGCTCCGGCGGGATGTTCTGGTTCAGCCGGAAGACGTTGTCGGGTTCCCAGCGCGTCTTCGCCGCGGTGAGCCGGGCCCACGCCTCCGCGTCGTAGGCGGCCCGGGTGCGGTCCGTTCCCTCCGCGCCGGGGAAGCTGACGTGGACACCACTCGTGTGCGGCTCGGCGGTGGCCCAGAACTCGCGGACCCAGTCGATGACGGCCCCGTCGTCGGCGGGCTCCTGCCACGTGCCGACGACGTTGATCGCGAACTCGGCGTCCCGGTGCGCGAAGGCGGCCGTGTCCCGCTCGGCCCGGCGGACGACGCCGCCCATGTGGTGCAGATGCACCTGGGCCAACGGCGAGGTCGGGTGCCCGGCCCGCACGACGAGGGCCGGGTAGCGGTCGATCATGCCGTTCCATACGCGGCGGGCGTCGTCGTAGGCGTCGTCCGCGGGCCGGATCACCCGGCCCCGCATCCCGGCAGGGCGGTGTGCGCTGACGTCGCGGGCCTGCGAGCAGCGTCGTGCCGGACCACGGGTGTGTCTGCGCTTGTGGTCCCCGTCGTGCGGGCCTTGTGTCACATTCGCGCCTCTCCCGTACGAGGCTTCGGCCGCGCCCGGTTCCTACGGCGTGCTCGGCCACGTGTCCGCCGCCAGCCGGCCCGGATCGCACAGCACGACCCGGCCCCGCTCGGTCCGCACCAGGCCCTCGTCGCGCAGATCCCGCAGGATCCGTACGGCGACCTCCCGCACCGTCCCGGCGTGCTCGGCGCGCTCCTGCCGGGAGAGCGCGGCGACGAGCTCACCGGTGGGCGGGGCGACGGCCGCGACGTCGAGCAGATGGCGCCCCAGCCGCTGTCTGACCGAGGCGAAGGTGGTGTGGCCGACGGCCTCCATGTACTCGCAGAGCCGGTCGCTGACCTCGGCGAGCAGGGCGTACCCGATCCGCACCTCGGTGCGCGCGAGTTGCCGCGCCACCGGGACCGACAGGGCGAGCAGCCGTGCGTCGGTCAGCGTGTGGACGTCGACCGTGTCGCCCTCGCTGAACGCCGAGGCGATGCCGAGCAGGGCGCCGGGGCGGGCGTACCGGATGGTGACGCGGCGGCCCTCCTCGGAGGTGATCACACTGCGCAGGACCCCGCGCACCAGCAGCAGGGCCGGCGGTCCGGAGCCCGCGTGGTGGACCACCGCGCCGGCCGGGACGTCGAGGGGGACCGCGCCGGACAGCAGCCGTACGACCAGGTCGGCGGCAGCGGCGCGAGCCGCCCGGCGGTGACCGCCCGCACCTCCGCGTCGAGGAGACCGCCGGCCTGCGGCAGTCGCATGCTCACCCTGCCGGCGTGCGTCGCCGCCGGCCCGGCCCGCACTCCGGATGCCCGCGCCGGGCTTCCCTTCGACCGCACTCCATCCGGCACACTCCCCCCATGGACACAGCGGAGTTCGTGGAGATCCTGGACCGGGAGGGCCGGCTGCTGGCCGCGGCCGCGGAGGACGCCGGGACCGAGGCCAAGGTGCCGACCTGTCCGGACTGGCAGGTGAAGGACCTGCTGCGGCACACCGGGATGGTGCACCGGTGGGCGGCCGCCTTCGTCGCCGAGGGACACACGTCGTACCACCCCGACGGTGGGCTGCCCGACCTCGACGGCGAGGAGTTGCTGGCCTGGTTCCGGGAGGGGCACGGGCATCTCGTCGACACCCTCGCGTCCGCCCCGTCAGACGTACAGTGCTGGCACTTCCTGCCCGCGCCGTCGCCGCTCGCGTTCTGGGCGCGGCGGCAGGCCCACGAGACGACCGTGCACCGCGTCGACGCGGAGTCGTCCCGCGGCGGACCCCACTCCGAGATCGCCCCCGGCTTCGCCGCGGACGGCATCGACGAGCTGCTGCGCGGATTCCACGCCCGCAGCAGGAGCAAGGTCCGCAGCGACGAGCCTCGGGTGCTGCGGGTGCGGGCGACGGACGCGGACGGCGCGGTGTGGACCGTACGGCTGTCCCAGGAACCCCCGGTGGCCACACGGGACGCGGCAGGAGACGCCGACTGCGAAGTGGCCGGAACCGCCGGGCGGTTGTATCTGGCGCTGTGGAACCGGACGCCGTTCCCGCAAGTGACCGGGGACGCTTCCCTCGCCGCCCTGTGGCGCGCGAAGTCCGCGGTCACCTGGAGTTGAGGAAGGGCTGCTCGGAGCTCAGGTCGGCCGGCTGGAGCCGAGGTCGGCGGTCAACATCCGCGTCAGTACCGCGCGCTGCACCGGCAGCACCTCGCCGTGCAGCGAGCGCCCCTTCCCGGTGAGCGCCACGCGGACGCCGCGCCGGTCCTCCTCGCACATGGCGCGCTCGACGAGCCCGTCCTTCTCCAGCCGGGCGATCAGCCGCGACAGTGCGCTCTGGCTGAGATGGACGCGCTCGGAGATCTCCTGGACCCGGTAGGCGCAGGACTCGCCGGACAGCACGTCCAGTACCTCGAAGTCGCTGGCGCACAGGCCGTGTTGGTGCAGTGCGCGATCCAGTTCGCACTGGGTGCGCGCATGCAGCGCCAGGATGTCCCGCCACTGGTCCACGAGCGCCTGCTCGGCCTTCTTCGCCGCCATGGGCGCACCGTAGCAGAGAAACGACTTTGTTGCATCGGAATTAAATGCATTTGCATTCGATGCATGCGCATGTAGTGTCTTCGGCATGACCTCTCCGCTCACCAACCCCGCGGCCCCGTCCTCGGCGGTTCGCTGGACGCCCCGGCTGTGGGGCACCCTGCTGGTGCTCTGCGCCGCGATGTTCCTGGACGCCCTGGACGTGTCGATGGTCGGCGTCGCCCTGCCGTCCATCGGCTCCGACCTCGATCTGTCCACCTCGACGCTGCAATGGATCGTCAGCGGCTACATCCTGGGCTACGGCGGTCTGCTCCTCCTCGGCGGCCGCACGGCCGACCTGCTCGGCCGGCGTCAGGTCTTCCTGATCGCCCTGGGCGTCTTCGCACTCGCCTCACTGCTCGGCGGGCTCGTCGACTCGGGCCCGCTGCTGATCGCCAGCCGCTTCATCAAGGGCCTCAGCGCGGCCTTCACCGCGCCCGCCGGTCTGTCCATCATCACCACGACCTTCGCCGAGGGCCCGCTGCGCAACCGGGCCCTGTCCATCTACACCACCTGCGCGGCCACCGGCTTCTCGATGGGCCTGGTGCTCTCCGGCCTGCTCACCGAGGCCAGTTGGCGCCTGACCATGCTGCTGCCCGCGCCCATCGCCCTGATCGCCCTGCTGGCGGGCCTGAAGCTGCTGCCGCGCAGCGAGCGCGAGAAGGACCACAACGGCTACGACATCCCCGGCGCCGTCCTCGGCACCGCCTCGATGCTGCTGCTCGTCTTCACCGTCGTACAGGCACCGGAGGTCGGCTGGGCCTCGGCCCGAACTCTGCTGTCCTTCCTGGCCGTTGCCGTCCTGCTGACCGTGTTCGTGGTCGTCGAGCGGCGCTCGCCCGGTCCGCTGATCCGGCTCGGCGTGCTGCGCTCCGGCAACCAGATCCGCGCCCAGCTCGGCGCGCTGGCCTTCTTCGGCTCGTACGTCGGTTTCCAGTTCCTGACCACGCTTTACATGCAGTCGCTGCTGGGCTGGTCGGCGCTGCACACGGCACTCGCCTTCCTGCCGGCGGGTGCGCTGGTGGCGGTGTCCTCGACGAAGGTGGGCTCGATCGTCGACCGGTTCGGCACCCAGCGGCTGATCGCGGTGGGCTTCGCGCTGATGGTCGTCGGGTACGCGCTGTTCCTGCGCATCAACCTCGACCCGGTGTACGCGGCCGTCATCCTGCCGTCGATGCTGCTGATCGGCGCGGCCTGCGCGCTGGTCTTCCCCTCGCTCAACATCCAGGCCACCAACGGGGTCGAGGACCACGAGCAGGGCATGGTCTCCGGGCTGCTGAACACCTCGGTGCAGGTGGGCGGCGCGATCTTCCTGGCCGTCGTGACGGCCGTGGTGACCGCAGGCGCCCCCGAACACGCCACCCCGCAGGCCGTGTTGGACAGCTACCGGCCCGGCCTGGTGGTGGTGACGGGCATCGCGGTCGCCGGGTTGCTGATCACGCTCACGGGTCTGCGCAGGCGTCGTAACCAATCGCAGCAGTCCGTCGTGGTCGCCAAGTCCACCTCCCTGGAGGCCGATCGCGTACCCGTACGCGACTAGGGGGACGCCTCCCAGCGTGTGCCCGGCGGGGCCGCTTGCCCCGCCGGGCACACTGTTGTGAAACTCCCGGTATGACTGAACACGGGGGACGGCGCACTCAGGCCGAACGGGACGCGATCACCGTCGAGATCGGATACGCGCTGTGCAGTGCGGTGTTCGCGGCTGCGCTGGTCTTCGGGGCGGTGGCGGGACCGGCGTTCGCCTTCGATCTGTCCGACGCCGCGCAAAGCACGCTGGTCGGCTCCGGGGCCACGGTGGCTGCGGTGGTGTTCTTCGCCCGGGTGGCCGGCGTGCTGATGCGTTTCCGGCGGCCGGATCAGCCCAGCCAGCCGGGCCGCACCAATCCCGACTCGTAGGCGAGGACGACCAGTTGGGCCCTGTCCCGGGCGCCCAGCTTGACCATGGTGCGGCTGACGTGGGTCTTCGCGGTGAGGGGGCTGACGACCAGACGGCGGGCGATCTCCTCGTTGGACAGACCGATGCCGACCAGGGCCATCACCTCCCTTTCCCGCTCCGTGAGTTCGCCGAGGGCATCCTCGGCGGCGGGCTCCTTGGACCGGGCGGCGAACTCGGCGATCAGTCGGCGGGTCACGCCGGGCGAGAGCAGTGCGTCGCCCTCGACCACCGCCCTTACGGCGCGCAGGAGTTCGTCCGGTTCGGTGTCCTTGACCAGGAAGCCGGAGGCGCCCGCGCGGATCGCCTCGAAGACGTACTCGTCGAGCTCGAAGGTGGTGAGCATGACCACCTTCACGCCGCCCAGGTCGGCGTCCTCGGTGATGCGGCGGGTGGCGGCCAGTCCGTCCCGCACGGGCATGCGGATGTCCATCAGGACGACGTCGGGGCGCAGTTCGCGCACCTTGCGCAGCGCCTCCTCGCCGTCGGCGGCCTCCCCGGCCACCTCGATGTCCGGCTGCGCGTCCAGCAGTGCCTTGAACCCGGCCCGCACCAGTGACTGGTCGTCGGCGAGCAGTACGCGGATCACCGGTCGTCCTCCTTGGCCTTCACCTTCAACGGCAGTACGGCGAGCACCCGGAAACCCCCGTCGGGACGCGGGCCCGCCTCGATCGTGCCACCCAGGGCTGCGGCCCGCTCCCGCATTCCGGCCAGACCGTTGCCGCTGCCGCCCGCATCCGCGCCGGTCGCGGGCCCGTCGTCGTCGATACGCAGCCGTAGCGCCTGGGTGTCGTGGTCGACGTGGACACGCGCGTGGCGCGAGCCCGAGTGTCGTACGACATTGGTGAGGGCCTCCTGGACGATGCGGAAGGCGGCGAGGTCGGTGCCGGGCGCGAGCCGGGGCCGCTCCCCCTCGACGTCCACCGTCAGGCCCGCGCTCGCGGCCTGCTCGACCAGTTCGGGCAGCCGGTCGAGGCCGGGTGCCGGCGCGCGCGGCGCGTCACCCGGCGTGCGGAGGGTGTCGAGGACCTGGCGGACCTCGCCGAGCGCCTCCTTGCTGGCGGCCTTGATCGTGGTGAGCGCGGTGCGGGCCTGCTCCGGGTCGCTGTCGAGGAGGGCGAGACCCACCCCCGCCTGCACATTGATGACGGAGATGCTGTGGGCGAGCACGTCGTGCAGCTCGCGGGCGATGCGCAGCCGCTCCTCGTCGGCCCGCCGCCGGGCCGCCTGCGCCCGCTCGGCCCGCTCGCGGTCCCACTGCTCGCGCCGGATCCGGACGAGCTCCGCCAGCGCCACGATCGCCACCACCCACGCGGCGACCACCCCCTCCTGCGTCCAGGAGGCCGCCGAGTCGTGGGACGGCGGCAGCCACCGGTACAGCCAGTGCGCCACCAGTACATGCCCGGCCCAGAGCATCGCCACCGCCGCCCAGGCGGCCCGCCGGTGCCCGGCGACCACGGCGCTGAAGCAGGCCAGTGCGACGGTGAAGAAGACCGGCCCGTACGGGAATCCGGCGCCCAGGTAGACCATCGCGGCGGCCGCCGTGCCGAACACGACGAACACCGGATACCTCCGCCGCCACAGCAGCAGTCCCGAGCCGACGAGCAGCAGCACACGCGCGAAGAGATCGAGGGCGGCCCGCTTCCCCTCCTGCTGGTGGGCGGCGTAGTTCGATCCGGCGAGCACGAAGGCCGTGAGCAGCACGGTGGAACGCCACGGCCACCGGGCCTGCGGCCGCTCCTCACCGTCCCAGCGGCTCAGCCACGGCGGCCCATGCCGCCACCACTGCGGCGGCCCGCCCCGCCGTACACGCTGCTGCTCCTCCATGACGGCCACGCTAGACGCCGCCGCACCTGGTGGGCGTCCGCCGGGCGTGGTGATCACACGTACTCCCCGGGAAGTACGCGGACGAGCGCCACGAACGGCTGCGTCATCCCGGCATAGCAGGAGGACGGTCCGACAGTCCCACGCCCCGCGCCAGTTGCCCCACCGCATGCCGGAAGAACATTTCCCGCTCCTCCACCACCCGGTTGAACTGGCCGAACAGCTCGAACCCGATCAGCCCGAACAGCTGGGCCCAGGCGGCGACGAGTGCCGCCGCAACGGCCGGGGGGAGGTCGGGGGCGATGTCGGCGGAGAGGCGCTCGGCCTCGGGGCGCAGTTCGGCGGGGAGCGGGGGAAGGGCCAGGCCGCGCGCTCGGTAGGCGTCGCGGACGATGCCGATCAGGACGAGGCCGACGCGGGAGGCGGGCGGGACGGTGGTGGCGGGGGCGGTGTAGCCGGGGACCGGGGAGCCGTAGATCAGGGCGTACTCGTGCGGGTGCGCGAGGGCCCAGGCGCGGGCGGCCTCGCAGACCGCGGTCCAGCGCTCGACGGGGCCGGCCCCGGCCGCGGCGGCATGTGCCGACTCGGCCGCCTCGCCCACGGAGTCGTAAGCATCGATGATGAGAGCGGTCAGCAGGTCGTCGCGGCTCGGGAAGTACCGGTAGAGCGCCGAGGAGACCATGCCGAGTTCGCGGGCCACGGCCCGGAGCGACAGCTTGGCGGCACCCTCGGCCGCGAGCTGTCTGCGTGCCTCGTCCTTGATGGCCGCGGTGACTTCGATCCTGGCCCGGGCACGGGCGCCCTGTGCGGTGCTCATGGGGTGCAGTGTCCCACGAAAGCAGAGCAGTGCACACAAACGAGAGCACCGAACAAATAAGAGAGCACTGCTCTTGCTTTGGATCACCGATCCGGTGCAGACTCTTCACGAGGCGAGCGAGAGCACTGCTCACACAAGAGAGCAGCGCTCACACTATCGCTCCACCAACCGATGGGGGTCACCATGTCCACGTCCGCGCACGTCCAGAAGCCCGGCTGGTTCACCGTCAACGTCTTCAACCGCATCGTGGCGTGGATGACCCGCCGCGGCATCAGCGTCTGGGGCTCCCGGGTCCTGGCCGTCCGCGGCCGCAAGAGCGGCGAGTGGCGGACCACCCCCGTCAACCTGCTGACCGTGGACGGGCAGCAGTACCTGCTCGCACCGCGCGGTCACGTCCAGTGGACGCACAACATGCGCGCGGCCGGCGGCGGCGAGCTGCACCTCGGCAAGAAGGTGGAGGCGTTCACGGCCACCGAGGTCGCCGACGACGACAAGGTCCCGCTGCTGCGCGCCTACCCCAAGCGCTGGAAGGCCGAGGTCGGGGTCTTCTTCAACGGGGTCGGCCCCGACTCCCCTGACGCCGAGCTGCGCCGCATCGCCCCCGACCACCCGGTCTTCCGGATCGAGGTCGCCGAGTGAGCGCTCCTGCTGCCGCCGACCGGCCTCGCACTGCGCGCCCGGCGGCCCCCGTGGCCCCCTCCGCGCCGTACTACCTCAAGGGCAGTCCGCTGACCGTGCGCTTCAACAGAATGATCGGTCTGCTGGCCCGGCACGGCCTCAGCCTCATGGGCACGGCGGAGATGTCCGTGCGCGGCCGCACCAGCGGCCGGATGCAGCGCATCCCGGTCAACCCGCACAGCTACGAGGGCGCGCACTACCTCGTCTCCGCCCGCGGCCACTCTCAGTGGGTGCGCAACATGCGGGTCGCCGGCGCCGGCGAACTGCGGGTCGGGCGCAGGGTCCGTGCGTTCACCGCGGTGGAGCTGCCCGATACGGAGAAGCTCCCGGTCCTGCGGACCTATCTGGAGAAGTGGGGCTGGGAGGTCAACCAGTACTTCCAGGGCGTGACCGCCCAGTCCACCGACGAGGAGATCCTCGCGGCGGCCGGCGACCACCCGGTCTTCCGCATCACCGTCACGAGCTGATCACCATCACGAACCAGCCTCGCCCGCCTCGCCCGCCTCGCCGTCGGCAGCCTCGACCGCCAGCGGCCGCCGGTCGAGCGCGGTCAGGGCGCGCTGGGCCATGGGATGGACGCGCACGATCTCGCCCAGGGACGTCCTGCCCTGCGTGATCTCCTTGAACGCGTTCCACGCGGGCCGGAACCCGGTCAGCGCCGCGTGGAACAGGCCGGGACGGCGCTCGAACACCGTCAGCAGCCGCTTGCCGACGCTCATCTCGACGCCGAGCCCCGCCTTGACCGCGAACGCGTAGTTCAGGGCCTGGCGCCGGGTGTCCACCGCGTCGTGCGCCTCGGCGATCCGTACCGCCCACTCCCCCGCGAGCCGACCCGAGCGCAGCGCGAACGAGATGCCCTCGCGGGTCCACGGCTCCAGCAGCCCCGCCGCGTCCCCGCACACCAGCACCCGGCCGCGCGAGAGCGGCGAGTCGTCGGCCCGGCAGCGCGTCAAGTGCCCGGAGGAGATGCTCGGTTCGAAGCCGGCGAGACCGAGCCGCCCGATGAACTCCTCCAAGTACCGCTTGGTCGCGGCCCCTTCGCCGCGCGCCGAGATCACACCGACCGTGAGCGTGTCGCCCTTGGGGAACACCCAGCCGTAACTGCCCGGGATGGGGCCCCAGTCGATGAGGACCCGGCCCTTCCAGTCCTCGGCGACGGTCTCCGGCACCGGGATCTCCGCCTCCAGGCCGAGGTCCACCTGGTCGAGCTTCACCCCGACATGCGCTCCTATGCGGCTCGCGCTGCCGTCCGCGCCCACCACGGCCCGCGCGAGCAGCGTCTCGCCGCCCTGCAGGACCACGGCGACGGTACGCCGGTCCGGCACCGCCGACCCGTGCTGCTCCACGCGCTGCACGGTGACGCCGGTCCGCAGCTCGGCGCCCGCCTTCTGTGCGTGCTCGACCAACTGCTGGTCGAACTCGGGCCGGTTGATCAGCCCGAACAGCATGTGCTTGGAGCGGCGGGTGCGGGTGAAGCGGCCGTTGTTGGAGAACGTCACCGCATGCACGCGATCCCGCAGCGGCAGTTCGAAGCCGGGCGGCAGGGAGTCGCGCGAGGGACCGATGATCCCGCCGCCGCACGTCTTGTAGCGCGGCAGCTCCGCCTTCTCCAGCAGCAGGACGCTGCGCCCCGCGACCGCCGCCGCATAGGCGGCCGAGGCCCCCGCGGGGCCCGCGCCCACCACGACGACGTCCCACACCCGCTGCACGTCGTCCGCCGAAGAGTTCTCGCTGCTCACGATGGTCTACTGCTCCCGATCAAGCCATTACCGCACCTGTCCCCCGCATCCTACGGCGGACATCACCGCAGGCCGCTGTGGGAGGATCCCGATATCCACACGTACAACGTCGCACCCACAAGGAGCGTGCCCATGTCGTCGAATCCGGTCGCCGAGACCGTCGCCTCGCTGATGCCGAGGGCGCAGGCCGAGCTCGCCGAGCTCGTCGCCTTCAGGTCGGTGGCGGACTTCGACCAGTTCCCGAAGAGCGAGAGCGAGGGCGCCGCGAACTGGGTCGCCGACGCGCTCACCGCCGAGGGCTTCCAGGACGTGGCCCTGCTCGACACCCCCGACGGCACACAGTCGGTCTACGGCTACCTGCCCGGCCCCGAGGGCGCGAAGACCGTCCTTCTCTACGCCCACTACGACGTGCAGCCGCCGCTCGACGAGGCCGCCTGGACCACCCCGCCCTTCGAGCTGACCGAGCGCGACGGCCGCTGGTACGGGCGCGGGGCCGCCGACTGCAAGGGCGGCGTGATCATGCACCTGCTGGCGCTGCGCGCCCTGAAGGCGAACGGCGGCGTCCCGGTGCACGTCAAGGTCATCGCCGAGGGCTCGGAGGAGATGGGCACGGGCGGCCTGGAGCGGTACGCCGAGGACCACCCGGACCTGCTGGCCGCCGACACCATCGTCATCGGCGACGCGGGCAACTTCCGCGTCGGACTGCCGACGGTCACCTCCACGCTGCGCGGCATGACCCTGGTCCGCATACAGATCGACACCCTCCAGGGCAACCTCCACTCCGGCCAGTTCGGCGGCGCGGCCCCCGACGCCCTGGGCGCGCTGATCCGCGTACTGGACTCGCTGCGCGCGGAGGACGGCTCGACCACGGTCGACGGGCTGGCCCCCGGATCGCGCTGGGAGGGCCTGGAGTACGACGAGGAGCAGTTCCGCCAGGACGCCAAGGTGCTGGACGGCGTACAGCTGATCGGCTCCGGTTCGGTCGCCGACCGCATCTGGGCCCGCCCGGCCGTCACCGTGCTCGGCATCGACTGCCCGCCGGTCGTCGGCGCCACCCCGTCGGTGCAGGCGGGCGCCCGTGCGCTGGTCAGCCTGCGGGTGCCGCCGGGCGTGGACGCGGCCGAGGCGACCAAGCTGCTGCAGGCCCATCTGGAGGCCCACACCCCGTGGGGCGCCCGCGTGCGCACCGAGCAGGTCGGCCAGGGCCAGGCCTTCAGCGCCGACACCACCAGCCCGGCGTACGCCGCCATGGCGGACGCGATGGCGATCGCCTACCCCGGCCAGGAGATGCAGTACGCCGGCCAGGGCGGCTCCATCCCGCTGTGCAACACCCTCGCCGCCCTCTACCCCCAGGCGGAGATCCTCCTGATCGGCCTGAGCGAGCCGGAGGCCCAGATCCACGCCGTCAACGAGAGTGTCTCCCCCGACGAACTCGAGCGCCTGTCGGTGACGGAGGCACTGTTCCTGCGGAACTACGCGGGTAGCTGACCGGCTCTGCCGACAGCCAAGGGCGCCTCGCAGTCCGGCGGGGCGCCCTTACGTTCGCCCCATGGACGTCATCGAACTCCTCCCTCGCCTCCACCTCCTCCGCTTCCCCGTCGGCCAGGCCTACCTCTGGCGGGACGGCGACGAGTTGACGCTGATCGACGCGGGTCCGCCGGGCTCCGCTGCGGCCCTCGCTGCAGTTGCCGGTGCTCTGGGGAACGTACGACGCATCGTGCTCACCCACTTCCACGAGGATCATGCGGGCGGCGCGGGCGAGTTCGCGGCGCTCAGCGGCGCCGAGGTCATGGCCCACCGCCTGGACGCCCCCGTGGTGCGGGGTGAACTCCCGGGCCCGCCCCCGGTGCTGGAGGACTGGGAACGCCCCCTGCACGCCGAGGCCGCCCTGCACCTCCCCGAGGGCGACTTCGTACGACCACCGCATGTCACCGGCCTCTCCGACGGCGACGCCCTCGACTTCGGCGACGGAGCCCGGGTGATCCATGTCACCGGCCACACGCACGGCAGTATCGCCCTCCATCTCCCGCGGCACGGAGTCCTGTTCACGGGTGACACCGTGGCGGCATCGCCGGTGGACGGCAGGGTGCTGCCGGGTGTGTTCAATCTCGACCGGGCGCAACTGCTCGCCTCGTACCACCGGCTGGCAGGACTCGACTCCGACGTGGCGTGCTTCGGGCACGGCGATCCGGTGATCGGCCACGCGGGCACGGTCCTTCGCCGATCGGCAGACAGGTACCCGGTGTCACCCTGACCATGAAGGTCATGTCCTCCGCCACGCGTCGCGCCGCCCACACCGACCTCGCCACCTCCCTGGCCCTGCTCAGCGACCACGAGCTGGCCGACCTCGTGGCATCGGGGACGCCCGTCGGCGTGGGGATCGGGGGACGTTCGGCGCTGGTCGAGGTGGACGGCCGCCCGGTCTTCGTGAAGCGGGTGCCGCTCACGGACCTCGAGCGGCTGCCCGAGAACGTGCGGTCCACCGCGAACTTCTTCGAGCTGCCGCTCTCCTGCCACTACGGCACCGGCCGCGGACCGGGCTTCGGCGCCTGGCGCGAGCTGGCCGTGCACACGATGACGACGAACTGGGTGCTGGCCGACCGATTCCCGGGTTTTCCGCTGATGCACCACTGGCGGGTGCTGCCGGACGCCGTACAGCCGCTTCCCGAGGAACTGGCCGACGTCGAAGGGGTGGTCGCCCACTGGGGCGGCGCCGCGCGGGTACGCGAGCGCATCGAGGCCCAGCGGACGGCGTCGGCGAGCCTGACACTGTTCCTGGAGTATTTTCCGCACACGCTCCACGACTGGCTCGACGCACAGGTGCGCGGCGACGACGCGGACCGGGTCTGCACGCGGGTGGACGAGTGGCTGGGGACGCTGACCGCCTTCCTCCGCGACAACCGACTCCTGCATTTCGACGTCCACTTCCACAACGTCCTCACCGACGGCGAGGAGTTCCACCTCGCCGACTACGGACTCGCGTTCAGCTCGCGGTTCCGGCTCGCGCGGCAGGAGCGCGCCTTCTTCGACCGGCACCGCGACTACGACCTCGTCTACTCCCGGGCCCACCTGGTGAACTGGCTGGCCACCGCCCTGTACGGATACGACCGCCAGGAGCGGGAGGCCTTCGTGCGGGCCTGCGCGATCGGGGCGCACGCCGACGGCGTCCCCGAGGCCGCCGCCGAGATCATCGCCCGTGATGCGCCTTTGACCGCCGTCTTCAACGGCTTCTTCGCCCGGTTGCGGCAGGAGAGCAGGCGGACTCCCTACCCGTTCGAGGAACTGCACCTGGCCTACAACAGCTCCCCGTTCTCCGCGCGGTGACGGCCGCGGCGCCTCATCCGACCGGGATGCCCGCCTCCAGATACAGCGCCGCCCCACGCTCCCGCGCCCGCAGCGCCCACCGCAACCGCTCGTAGCGCACGGGGGGCAGCAGGTCGGCGGCCTCCTCCTCGCTGACGAAGCGCCACTCGCGCAGTTCGGGCCCGGGCAGCAGCAGCCGGGCCGCCTCCATGGAGTCGAGGCGGCCGCCGTCGAAGAGGAGACGCAGGCCGCCGAAGCCGGGGGGCGCGGGTGCCTCCCAGTCGACGACCAGGAGGCGCGGTACGTCGACGAGGCGGATGCCGGTCTCCTCCTCGACCTCGCGCATACCGGCGCGGGCGGGCGCCTCGCCGGGCTCGACGACACCGCCGGGGAACTCCCAGCCGGGCTTGTAGGTCGGGTCGACGAGGAGCACCCGGTCCTGTTCGTCGAAGAGCAGGACGCCCGCGGCGAGGGTCTCGGCGGTGGGTTCGGGGGTCTGCACGATGTCGCAGACGGGCACCTCACCGCTGCCGACGGCCTCGGCGATGCGGACGGCCGTCTCGTACGGAGTGAGGGTGCCGGTGTCGACGGGGTACGCGTCGGCGGTGAGCCAGGACGCGAGGGCGGAGCGGTACGGCTCGATGTGGTCGTACGACCACTGCCGTATCCGCATGTCGCCGTCGGGGAGGTCGGGCGGGACCTCCCGGCCGGCTATTCGCTCCCGCAGGATCGTTTCGGCCGGAGCGAGGAGGACATGCCGGACCGCGATGCGGCGGGCGGCGAGGCCGCCGAAGATCTCGTCGCGGTACTCCTGGCGCAGCAGGGTCATGGGGACCACGAGGGTCCCGCCGAGCTCGGCGAGCATGGCGGCCGCCGTGTCGATCACGAGTCGCCGCCAGATGGGCAGGTCCTGGTGGTCGCCGACCTCGGCGAGGTGCTTGGCCGGCAGCAGGTGTGTCAGTCCCCCGCCGATGACCTCGGGGTCGAAGAGCGTGCTGTTCGGGATCAGGTCGATCAGTTCCCGTGCGGTGGTGGTCTTCCCCGCACCGAACGCGCCGTTGATCCAAACGACGGTCACGGTTCCCCCTCTTCTGTTGGCCCCCTGAGGCTTGCCCCCTCCACCCTGTCACGGAAACCAGCCCCAGGTGAGAGCGCACATACGGCGGCGCCGGCACCCCCGAAACGGAGGCACCGGCGCCGCGCTGTGCCGACCGGGTCAGCCCTGCTGCCCGAAGGCGTTGTCGGTCGTGGCGAGGCCGCTCTTGCCGACAGCGTCGGTGACCGTACCGAGGGTGCTCTCGACCCCCACGTCACCGATTGCCTGGTGATCACCGAGTACGTGGGTGTCGCTGCCGTGCGACGGGCTGATCGCCGCGACGACGAACCCGGTGGCGAGGGAGGCGATGGCCATCATGCTGCGCTTTTTCATGACCGGATCAACTGTCGGACCGGGGTCGGGGTAACGCATGCCTGGCATGCTCGACCGAAGGGCCGCCGCGTGGGGAGGACGGATGGACGGGACCGACGGGCACATCCACGTCGACTCGAGACTGCTGCTCGACAATGCCGCCGTACGCGGCATGCTCGCGAGCTCCTTCGGCCTCGTCGGCGACGCGCCGAGCGCCGTCACCTCGGGATGCGGCCTGCGGGTCCCGTACGCGATGACTTCGCGGCGCCCGGAGAGCGTCACGTGTCTGCCCTGCCGGGAACACGCCGTTCGCGAGTATCTGCGTGCCGCCGAGTCGCTCGAACGCCTGGGCTCGTCCCCCGGGGCCACCCTCGACCACGAGCAGGTGCGGCAGGTCGCGGCCCACCATCGTGACCTTGCGCAGAGGTTCTCCGACGGCCGGCCGTGACCCGCCGCGCTCACCCCTTCGTCGACCCGAGCGTGAGTCCCGCGATGAAGTGCCGCTGCAGCAGCAGGAACACCAGGATGGTCGGGAGTGCGACCAGTACCGACCCCGCCGCGAGCAGGTTGTAGTCCGTGAAGAACTGCCCGCGCAGATTGTTCAGCGACGACGTGATCGGCAGCTTGTCGGGGTTGGAGATGAAGATCAGCGCCCAGAGGAAGTCGTTGTAGATCCAGGTGAATTCGAGGGTGGCCAGGGCCGCGAGCGCGGGGCGGCACAGGGGGAGGGTGATGTGCCAGAACTGGGTCCACACGCCCGCGCCGTCGACGATCGCCGCCTCCAGGATCTCCTGGGGCAGCGTGCGCATGAAGTTGGCGAGGACGAAGACGCAGAACCCCATCTGGAAGCCGATGTTGACGACGATCACGGCCCAGTAGGAGTCGTACATGGTCAGCGAGTCGGACATCCACCAGGGCAGTGGGATCTTGTTGAACAGGACGTACAGGGGCGTCACGATCACCTGTTGCGGCAGCAGGTTGCCCGCCGTGAAGAACATCAACAGGACGATTCCGCCGCGGAGTTTGAGCCGGGAGACCGCGAAGGCGACGAACGCGGCCAGGAAGAGGGTGACAATGACGGCCGGGATCGCGATCAGCAGCGTGTTGGTGAAGTACCTGCCCATGCCGGACTCGGTGTAGGCCCGCCGGTAGTAGTCGAAGGACAGGTGCCTCGGCCAGGAGAGGTAGCCGTGCTGCGCCGTTTCCTCGTACGGCCGCAGGCTGGCGTAGACGGCGAGCAGCAGTGGCGCGAGGAACGCCAGGGAGACCGCCGCCAGGAAGATGTGCACGCCCCAACGGCCGCGCCGGGGGCGGGACTTCGGGCTGCGGGCGGGTTCCGCGGCCCGGCGGCGGGGCACGGTGGACGCGGTGGTGCGGATGTCTGCGGTCATCGGTCGCGCGCACCTCGCAGCTCTTGGACCAGGAACGTCACGATGAATCCGAGCGATACGACGAGCAGGACGACCGCGATGGCCGAGCCGAAGCCGATGCGGCTGGCCTCGCCGATGATGTTGTCGGTGATGAGGACGGAGAGGAGTTCCAGGCCGTTGCGGCCCTTGTTGACGGCGTAGACGATGTCGAAGGCGCGCAGGGCCTCGATGACGGTGATGATGCCGACGATGACGTTGACCGGGCGCATGGTCGGGAAGACCACGCGGAAGAAGGTCTGGCGCTCGTTCGCGCCGTCGATCGCCGCCGCCTCCTTGAGCTGGGGGTCGACGGCCTTCAGACCGGCCAGGTAGAGGATCATCACGTAGCCGACGTGCCGCCAGCTCGCGGCGATCATCATCATCCAGATGTTGAGGTGGGAGTCGCCGAGCCAGTCGACGGGGTCGTCGTGGTTGTTCAGGATCGTGTTGACCACGCCCTGGTCGGTGCCGAGGATCAGCTGGGCGATGAAGCCGACGATGGCGAGCGAGAGCACGACCGGCATGTAGAGGACGGACTGGTAGAAGCGGCTGAAGCGGACGCCCCGGTCGATGAGGACGGCCAGGAACAGGCCGAAGGGCGTGGCGATCAGGCCGAGGAACAGCAGCCACATGATGTTGTGGCGGACGGCCGGCCAGAACGGCGGGTAGTTGTCGGCGAGGTTCTTGTAGTTGTCCAGGCCGACCCAGTGGATGTCCCCGATGCCGTCCCAGGCGGTGAAGGACAGGCCGATCGAGGCGAGCGTCGGACCCCAGACGATGGCGATGTCGAGCAGGACCGGTATGCCGAGCAGCACGCCGAGGACGGCGACGTCACGGCGGGTGAACCGCCTCAGGCGTCGCCGTCGTCCGGCGCGTCGCGGGAAGGTGGGCGCCACGGATCTTTCCCCCAGTGATCAGCCGACGGGCTGCGAGAAGATGGTCTTCTTCTGCCGCTCGATGCTGTTGCACAGCCCGTCGACGTCCTTCGGGTTGCCGATGAAGTCCTGGATGGACTGGATCATCACCGTCGAGGCGAAGTCGGGCCGGGTGTCACGGTCCAGGAACTGCGAGATCTGTTTGGCGCCCGAGACGAGCTGCGCGGACTTCTTCTGCAGGGCGCTGTACTTGGAGGTGTCGGCACCGGAGTTGACCGCCACGTTGTTGGGGTCGTACTTGAGGTAGACGTCCTCGGCCTCGGGCTTGCCGAGCCACTTGAGCAGGTCCCTGGCGCCGGTGAGGTTCTTGGACTTCTTGGCGACGAGGAACCCGTCGATGGGCGCCTCCACGGCGTCCTGGCCCCACTGCGGGTCGATCTCGGGGAAGGCGAAGAAGTCGATGTCGTCGCGCTCGTTCGCCGGGAACTGGGTGCCGGGGTGCGGCATGCCGAACACCGCCATGCCGGTCTTGCGCTGCTGCAGGCTCTGCCCGGCCTCCTCCCACGTCCGGCCGAGCGCGCCCTTCTGGTAGTACGGCATGAGTTCACGCCAGGTGTCGAAGACGTTCTTCACCTTGGTGTCGGTCCACGATTCCTCGCCCGCCATCAGGGACTTGTGGAAGTCGTAACCGTTCAGCCGCAGATTGATGTAGTCGAAGGTGCCCATCGCGGGCCAGCCGTCCTTGTCGCAGAAGGCGACCGGATTGCCGTCCTTCTGCATCTGTTTGGCAAGGGCGATGAAGTCGTCCCATTTCGCGGGCTGTTGATAGCCCTTCTGCTCGAAGAGGCTCTTACGGTGGAAGACCGCCCACGGATAGTAGTAGTAGTACGGCACGAAGTACTGCTTGCCGTCGTGCGTGGACTGCGCCTTCAGGGCGTCCGAGAAACCCGAGAAGGTCTTCCAGACGTCACTGATCTCGGTCAACAGGCCTTTCTCCGCGAAGTACTGCATGCGGTATCCCGCGAACCACATGAAGACGTCGTCGGGAGTGCCCTGCAGATAGCGGTTGATGTTCTCCTGGAAGTCGTTGTGGTCCTTGGTGTTGACCTTCACCTTCTTTCCGGTCTTCTTCTCGTACGCCTGGAAGGCCGCCGCGTACGCCTTCTTCGGTACGGCGTCCGAGGCGTTGGAGCCGACGGTGACTTCCTTCTTGTTGCCGCCGGGTCCCTTGCCGCACCCCGAGAGCAGGGCGGGCAGCGTGACCGCACCGGCGCCAAGGGCCGCACCACGTAAGAGATTTCGCCGGGACATCGGATGACCTGCCCATCCTTGGGCTGGACCAACCCGCTGGAACGATGACTGTGCCATGTGCCCCTCCCGGGAGCGCCACCCAACACAACCGAACGCGTGGCTTGGATCTCACCTCCGTGTGGCCTCGCAGTCAAGGGTTCTGACGGGATATCGAACAACCGTTACCTGTTCTCTTCCAACACAGTCCGACACGTCCTACCGTAAACGCGCACTGATGACGCGGACATGATGTCATCCAACCTTTCGCGTGTTCGGAGGAACGTAACGATGCGTCACCTTCACACCCGCACAACCCGCCGAAGAGTGGTCGGAGCGCTCACCGCAGGACTCCTGTGCGCGGCCGGACTCGCCGTGCCGGCCGCGGCGGCCCCCACCGCCGAGCCCGCCGCGCCGACCCTGGCGGACGGCCTCGCCCCGACTCCTCCGATGGGTTTCAACAACTGGAACTCCACGCACTGTCGTGCCGAGTTCAACGAGTCCATGGTCAGGGGAATCGCGGACATCTTCGTCGAGAAAGGCCTCAAAGACGCCGGTTACCAGTACGTCAACCTCGACGACTGCTGGGCCCTGCCGAGCCGGGACGCGGACGGCAGACTCGTGCCCGATCCGGTCCGTTTCCCGAACGGGATCAAGGCGGTCGCCGACTATGTGCACTCCAAGGGTCTCAAGCTCGGCATCTACACCAGCGCGGGCACGAAGACCTGCAACAGCGCGGGATTCCCGGGCGCGTTGGGGCACGAGTACAGCGACGCCCGGCAGTTCGCCGACTGGGGCGTGGACTATCTCAAGTACGACAACTGCAACAACCAAGGTGCAGACGCCAAGTTGCGTTACACGACGATGCGCGACGCGCTCAAGGCGACCGGCCGCCCCATCGTCTACAGCATCTGCGAATGGGGCGAGAACAAACCCTGGGAATGGGCCGCGGATGTGGGCCACTTGTGGCGCACGACCGGTGACATCAGCGACAACTGGGGCTCCATGCTGGGGATCCTGAAGAAGAACCTGCCGCTCGCGCCGTACGCGGGCCCCGGGCACTGGAACGACCCCGACATGCTGGAGGTCGGCAACGGCGGCATGACGGACACCGAGTACCGCTCCCACTTCTCGATGTGGTCGATCATGGCCGCCCCGCTCCTCATCGGCTCCGACCTGCGCAAAGCGACCCCGGCGACCTTCGACATCCTCGACAACAAGGAGGTCATCGCCGTCGACCAGGATCCACTGGGCAAGCAGGGCTCGGTCGTCTCCTCCGCGGGCGGCCGCTGGGTCGTCGCCAAGGAGTTGAAGGACGGCAGCCGCGCGGTCGCCCTCTTCAACGAGTCCGGCACCGCCCAGCACATCGCCACCACCGCCGAGGCGGCCGGCCTGCCCGAGGCCTCTGCCTACACCCTGCGCGACCTGTGGCAGCACAAGAGCTACAACACCGCGGGCACCATCTCGGCGACCGTCCCCGCACACGGCACGGTTCTCGTACGGGTCTCCGCCGACCGCAAGTGGGCCACGCATCCGCCCGCCGTCGAACTCGGCCTGGACGGCAGCCCGTTGCTGGAGGCGGGCAAGCCGGCCACCCTGACATCCGCCGTCACCGACCTCGGCCGCACGCCCGCCCTGCACGTCTCGGCGGAGCTGACGGGGCCCGAGGGCTGGACGGTGAAGGCGACTTCGCGGACCACGTCCGCCGTCGTACCGACAGGCCGCTCCCTGCGCACCAACTGGTCGGTCACCGCACCGGCCGGGACGCCGACCGGTTCGTACGACCTGACACTGAAGGCGAGTTACCGCTCGCCGACCGGTGTCCGCGTCGACAGCACGGTGCCGCTGACGGCATCCGTCGTCGTAGCGCCGCCTTCGGGGACGTCCGGGCTCGGTGACCTGGCATGGCTGTCGGCCACCAACGGCTACGGACCGGTCGAGCGCAACACCAGCAACGGGGAGAGCGCCGCGGGCGACGGCCATCCCCTCACCATCGGCGGAGTGGTCTACGGCAAGGGGCTCGGCGTGCACGCGGAGAGCGCCGTCGAGTACTACACCGGCAAGGCGTGCAAGACGGTCACCGCGGACGTGGGCGTCGACGACGAGAAGGGCGCCAAGGGCACCGTCGCCTTCGAGATCTGGGCCGACGGCACCAAGGTCGCCTCGAGCGGTGTCCTGACCAACGCGATGCCGGCCCAGCCGCTCACCGCCGACGTGACCGGCGCCCAGGTGGTCCGCCTCGTCGTCACCGACGGCGGCGACGGCATCGACTCGGACCACGCGGACTGGGCGAACGCACAGTTGAGCTGCTGAGCCCCACCAAGCTGCTGAGCCCCACCGAATGGCCCAGCAGCCCGCCTGAACGTTCCTGCGCCGCTCAGCGCCTCCGCTGCCGCCGAGGCGCTCAGACCGCGGCCGCGTCCGCCCGCTTGGCGAGCGCGGCCGCGGCCGCCCCCACCAGCCCGGCGTCCGTGCCCATCTGGGCCGGTGTGATCTCCAGGCGCTGCACGAAGGAGAGCGTCGCGTAGTCGCCGAGCGCCTTGCGCAGCGGCGTGAACAGCACGTCGCCCGCCTTGCCCACTCCCCCGCCGATCACCGCGATGTCGATCTCGACCAGGGTCGCGGTCGCCGCGATGCCGGCCGCCAGCGCCTGGGCCGCCCGCTCGAAGGAGGCCACCGCGACCGGGTCGCCGAGCTGCGCGGCGGCGGCCACCGCGGCGGCCGAGGTGTCGCCGTCGGGGCCGGGCCGCCAGCCGTTCTCCAGCGCGCGGCGGGCGATGTTCGGCCCGCTCGCGATGCGCTCCACGCAGCCGCGCGAGCCGCACGGGCACGGGTCGCCGTCGAGGTCGACGCTGATGTGGCCGATGTGGCCCGCGTTGCCGGTGGGACCGGGATGCAGCTGGCCGTTCAGGACCAGGCCGCCGCCGACACCCGTGGAGACCACCATGCACAGCGCGTTGTCGTGGCCGCGGGCCGCGCCCTGCCAGTGCTCGGCCGCGGTGATGGCCACGCCGTCGCCGATCAGCTCGACGGGCAGACCGCCGGCCGCCGCCCGGACCCGCGCCACGAGCGGGTAGTCGCGCCAGCCCGGCACGTTCACCGGGCTCACCGTGCCCGCGGAGGCGTCCACCGGACCGGCGCTGCCGATGCCGAGGGCCGTGGCCCGCCCCCACAGGGGCGAGGCGGTCAGCTCGCCGAGGACCTCCTCCACGGCGCCCATCACGGTCTCGCCGTCCTGCTGCGCGGGCGTCGCGCGCTGTGCGCGCACCACGATCTGGCCGTGGCCGTCCACCAGCGCCCCGGCGATCTTGGTGCCGCCGATGTCGAGCGCTGCCACGAGGTCGGTCTGCATCGGTGTCGGATCTCCCCGTCAACCATCGGATCTCCGGTCAGCCAGGGGAAGTTCCCCCTTCAACCATGGAGAAGGGTGAGCCGGTCTGGCGGTGGGGGCGCAGGCCGGAGATTGCGGTGGACAGTCTCTCTTGCATATGACAACGTTGTCCAGGCTCTATGCTCGACGCCACATCCTCATACAAACTCATGGTCCGACGCATCCCCGTGAACGAGACCCGTGGACGAGACAGGACAGGACAGCGCATCGTGCCCGAGACCGCTCGCCGAACAGCCCCCCTCTCCGGAACGCGTTACGGCAACCGTCCGACCATGAAGGACGTGGCGGCGCGCGCCGGAGTCGGCCTGAAGACCGTCTCCCGTGTGGTCAACGGCGAGCCCGGTGTCACGCCGGAGACCGAGCGCCGCGTCCAGGAGGCCATCGACGCGCTGGGCTTCCGCCGCAACGACAGCGCACGCGTGCTGCGCAAGGGCCGCACCGCCAGCATCGGCCTGGTCCTGGAGGACCTCGCCGACCCGTTCTACGGCCCCCTCAGCCGCGCCGTCGAGGAAGTGGCCCGCGCGCACGGCGCCCTGCTGATCAACGGATCCAGCGCCGAGGACCCGGACCGCGAGCAGGAACTGGCGCTGGCGCTGTGCGCCCGGCGGGTGGACGGCCTGGTGATCATCCCCGCCGGTGACGACCACCGCTACCTCGAGCCCGAGATCAAGGCGGGCGTCGCCACGGTCTTCGTCGACCGCCCGGCCGGGAAGATCGACGCCGACGTCGTCCTCGCCGACAACCACGGCGGCGCCCGAGACGGCGTCGCCCACCTCATCGCCCACGGCCACCGCCGGATCGGCTTCATCGGCGACATGCCCCGCATCCACACGGCCGCCGAGCGGCTGCGCGGCTACCGGGCCGCCATGGAGGACGCGGGCATCGCGGTCGAGGACTCCTGGACGTCCCTGGGCGTCACGGACCCGCAGCGGGTGCGCCGGGCCGCCGAGGAGATGCTCTCCGGACCGGAGCCCGTCACCGCGATCTTCACGGGCAACAACCGGGTGACCGTCACCGTGGTCCGCGTACTCGCCGAGCAGTCCCGCCGGGTCGCCCTGGTCGGCTTCGACGACTTCGAGCTCGCCGATCTGCTGCAGCCTGGCGTCACGGTCGTCGCCCAGGACGCGGCGGCACTCGGCCGTACCGCCGCCGAGCGGCTCTTCCGGCAGCTGGACGGCGCCCTGCTCACTCCGGAACGCATCGAGCAGCCGACCCGGCTGATCACCCGTGGCTCGGGCGAGCTGCCGCCGACGGACTGAGCCGGCCGTGGACGACCGCACACTGGAGTCGCTGGGCCTGGCCGAGGCCCCGCGCGACCATCCGCTGCTCTACCCGGGAGCCTGGCCGTCGGAGTCCGGGCTGCTCGAGGGCGACCGTCTGCTGCCCCTCGACCGCCTCGTGCACGAGGACCGCACCCCCGTTCTGGCGGTCGGCTCCAACGCCTGCCCGGGCCAACTGCGCAACAAGATGACCGAGTCCGGCATCACCTCGCCCATCCCGATGGTGCGCACCCGCGTCACCGGGATCGCCGTGGGCGTCTCCGGGCATGTGAGCCGCCTCGGATACGTGTCGGCATCACCGGTCCAAGCGCCCGGCACCGTACGGGAGTTGTTCCTCACCTGGCTCGACGCCGAGCAGCTCGCGGTGATCGACGCGAGCGAGGGTGTGCCGCTGCCGTACGGCAACTTCCGGCGCGCCTGGCTGCCTGCGCCGGAGGTGCGGGTGGAGTTGGAGGACGGCACTCGGCTGCCCGGTGCCTACATCTACGTCAACCGCCGGGGCGTGCTGCGCAACGGCAGCGGCACCCCGCGCGCGCACCCCGGCCAGCGGCCGCTGATCACCGAACTCCTCGTCGGATCCGCCCGGTTGAGGGAGCTGTTCGGTGCCACACCCGAGGAGTTCTGTGCGCGGGCCCGGGCCGACGCGGCGCTGTGCGAGCGGGGCACCCGGGTGTTCGCCGAGGAGGAACTGGTGACGACTTCGGGGCTGGAGCGGTACGTGGCGGACGTATGAGGGTGGGGTTCGCGTGAGCGTCAGCAGACCGGGAGTCCGGGGACCGGCTCGTCGTTGTCGCCGCCCTTGATGTAGACATCGCTGACGTAGACGTTCGTGTTGCCGCTGTCGTCGTCCGTCTTCGCCCACCAGACGTTGGTCCACTGGCCGTAGGTCTCGCGGCGGCCCAAATTCTGCTGGCAGTAGAAGTAGTTGGTGCCCGCTCCGAGGACGCCGACCTCGGTGCCGGAGGCGGTGTAGGACTTGGCGGTGCGCCAGACCGTGCAGTTGTACTTGCCGCCGCCGATGGACTGACAGGCCGGCGCCTCGGTGGTCGCGCCGCCCGTCGGGGTACCGCCGTTGCCGGAACCTCCGCCGGCGGAATCGCTCGAGGCGGACGGAGTGGCCTTGCCCGAGGGTGTGGTCTCCCTTTGGTGGCTCGGCGTCTCCGTCGCCGTGGGGGTCTTCTCGTGGCCCTGCTGAGTGGGCTTGGCGTCGTCGGAGCGGTCCGCGTCGGTGCGGCCGGACGCCGACGAGGAGGTCTCCGCGCGCGTACTGGACGAGGTGGGCTGCGTCCTGGCTTCCGCGTCACCGGAGTTGTTCATCAGCGCAACGGTGACACCGGCCGCCGCGAGGACGACGGTGACGGCCGCGGCGGCGAGGAGGGCACGCCCCTTGTGACGGGGGGACCGCTGGGTGGGGAGGAGCCCGGTGGGGGCGGAAGCCGGGGTCGGACCTGCGGGAGCGGGCGGCCCAAAGCCCCCGGCCGCATGCGCGGCAGGCTCCGCGGAACCGAAGCCCGGCCCCGCTTGGCCGGGTTGCCGCGCAGCACCGAAGCCTTGCACGCCCTGCTGTGCGGGCCCGAAACCCTGGGCTCCCCGGCCGGGCTGCCCCGCGGAACCGGATGCCTGTTGCCTGGCCCGCCCCGCAGCACCAAAGCCGTGCGCGCCCCCTCCGTCCCACTCCGCGGAACCGGCCCCCTGATCGCCCTGCGCGCCGGTGACCTCCGTCCCCGGCAGCCCGAAGCCCGGCCCCGCAGGGCCCGCGGTTCCCACCCGCTCGACCGACCCGAACCCCGGCGGCACCGACGGAACGCTCCGCTCCGTCTCCTCCCGTACGGGTGCTGCCGCGCCGCGCAGTGTCGTCGTCGGCGTGTCCGTGCCGGCCCTGTCGACCACCGCCTGCAGCAGCTCGCGGGCCTGTTCGGCCTCGGGGCGGGCGTCGGGCCGTTTGTCCATGAGGCGGCGCAGCACGGGGGCGAGGGAACCGGCGTGGCGGGATTCCGGCAGCGGCTCGGTGACGATCGCGGCGAGCGTGGAGTACGTCGACGTACGGCGGAAGGGCGAGGAGCCCTCGACCGCCGCGTACAGCGTGGCGCCCAGGGCCCAGATGTCGGAGGCCGGGCCCGGGTCGGCGCCCTGGGCGCGCTCGGGGGCCAAATAGTCCAGGGAACCGACGAGTTCGCCGCTGCGGGTGAGGTGGGTGGCCGAGCCGTCGCCCGGGTCCTCCATGGTGGCGATGCCGAAGTCCGTGAGGACGACGCGGCCGGAGCGGTCGAGCAGGATGTTGCCGGGCTTCACGTCGCGGTGCAAGACGCCGGCCCGGTGGGCGGCGGCCAGCGCGTCCATGACCTTGGCGCCGATGTCGGCGGCCTCGCGCGCGTCGAGCGTGCCGCGCTCGCGCAGCACGTCGTCCAGGGACGGCCCGTCGACCAGCTCCATGACGATCAGCGGGCGGCCGTCGACCTCGGCCACGTCGTGCACGGCCACGACCCCGGGATGGCGCACCCGGGCCGCCGCGCGGGCCTCGCGCTGCATCCGCAGCCGCAGATCGGCGAGTTCGGGCCCGTCGGCGTCGGTGTACGTCCGCAGTTCCTTGA
Organism: Streptomyces sp. NPDC047043; assembly: GCF_040644055.1. Taxonomy (NCBI): domain Bacteria; kingdom Bacillati; phylum Actinomycetota; class Actinomycetes; order Kitasatosporales; family Streptomycetaceae; genus Streptomyces; species Streptomyces sp. NPDC047043. Next base: position 3,258 of record NZ_JBEYVO010000051.1, on the reverse strand, counting down.
CGGCGACCTCGCGGCCGAGGACCTCGTCGACGGCTCTCCACACCACGCCCATGCCGCCGCGCCCGAGCTGGGACACGACGCGATAGCGCCCGGCCAGCAGCCGACCGGTCTCGTCGCCCTGGCCCTTTCCTGCCGAAGTCTCCCCCGAAGACACCGCCCGCCCCGATCCTGTGACACGTCAATGCGTGCCGTACACACTACGGGGCGGGGGTGACAACGCCAGCCGTCGGTGACGGCTGTGACAGGCCCTCTACTTGCTGGAGACGGTCAGGTCGCCGCGCCGGGGCGATGCGAAGGCCTCCAGATCGGCCCGGGTCAGACCGGTCACCTGGGCGACCTCGGCGATGTCCAGCGCACCGCAGTCCAGCCCGCGCAGCAGGTAGCCGCTGAGGGCCTTGGCGGTGGCGGGCTCGTCCATGACGTCGCCGCCGGCCCGGTTCGCGTAGCGGGCGAGACGGGCGGCCGCCTGCTCGAAGCCCTCGCGGTAGAAGGCGAAGACGGCCGCGTACCGGGTGGGGATGTGGCCGGGGTGCATGTCCCAGCCCTGGTAGTAGGCGCGGGCCAGGGCGCGGCGGGTGAGGCCGTAGTGCAGGCGCCACGCGTCGTGGACCTTCGCCGTCGGGCCCACCGGCAGCACGTTCGTCGAACCGTCCGACACCCGGACCCCGGTCCCCGCCGCCGCGACCTGCATGATCGCCTTGGCGTGGTCGGCGGCCGGGTGGTCGCTGGCCTGGTAGGCGGCGGAGACGCCGAGGCAGGCGCTGTAGTCGAAGGTGCCGTAGTGCAGTCCGGTGGCGCGCCCCTGGGCGGCCTGGATCATACGGGCGACGGTCGCGGTGCCGTCGGTGGCGAGGATGGACTGGCTGGTCTCGATCTGGATCTCGAAGCCGATCCGGCCGGGCTCGAGGCCGCGCGCCTTCTCGAACTCCTCCAGCAGCCGCACCATGGCGGTGACCTGTTCGGCGTAGGTCACCTTGGGCAGCGTCAGCACCAGCCCGTCGGGCAGACCGCCGGCCTCCATCAGACCGCTGAGGAAGATGTCGAGGGTGCGGATGCCCCGGTCGCGCACCGGCGCCTCCATGCACTTCATTCGGATGCCCATGTACGGCGCCGCGGTCCCCTTCGCACAAGCCTCCGCGATCAGCCGGGCCGCGCGGGCCGCGGTCTCGTCCTCCTCGGCGTCCGGGCGCGGACCGTAGCCGTCCTCGAAGTCGACGCGCAGGTCCTCGATGGGCTCGCGCTCCAGCTTGGCCCGCACGCGCGCGTGGACGGGCTCGGCCAGCTCGTCGGACAGGCCGAGGACCGCGGCGAAGGAGGCGGCGTCCGGAGCGTGTTCGTCGAGGGCGGCGAGGGCCCGGTCGCCCCAGGAGCGGATGGTGTCGGCGGCGAAGACGTCACCGGGGACATAGACGGTGTGGACGGGCTGCCGGGTGCCGGGGTCGCCGGGGTAGCGGCGCTCCAGTTCGGCGTCGACCGGCGCGAGGGAGGCGCTGATCTCCTCGCTGATCGCACCCGCGAGGCTCGTCGCCACCTGCTCCTGCTGGCCCATCCCATACCCTCCTGTTTTCCACTGTACGGAATCAACAATCCGTAGAACGAAGTTATCCGGGCACCTTCCGGATGGTCAACACCATGTCCACGGGCAGCAAGGCTGTGATCTCGGCATGTTCACGCTCATCTCACACCCGGGTATGACACTTCCCTACGCACGACTCGTCCCCACGCCCGACTCGTCCGGCTGTCGCCACCGAAGGAGCCGCCGTGCCGAACCACCGCCGAGTCACCCGCCGTCTGGGGCTGCAGGCCCTCTTGGCCGCGGCGGTCACGGTGCCCCTCTCCAGTGCCGCGATCCCAGCCTCGTCCGCCTCGCCCGTATGGGTCTCGCGCGCCCGGTCCGACCCGTCCCCCTCGGCGGAGGGGCGCCGGGCGCCCCGTCTCGAGGTCATGACCTTCAACCTGCGTTTCGCGAGTACCACCGAACCCAACAGCTGGCACGACCGCAGACCGGTGATGCGCGAACTGCTGCATCGCGCGCACCCCCAGATCATCGGCACGCAGGAGGGCCTCTACCAGCAACTGCGCGACATCGACTACGACCTCGGCCCGGACTACGCGTGGATCGGCACCGGCCGGGAGGGCGGCAGCCGCGACGAGTCCACGGCGATCTTCTACGACACCCGGCGCCTGGCCCCGGTCGAGCACTACACCTTCTGGCTGTCCGACACCCCGGAAGTCATCCGGTCGAACACCTGGGGCGCCGCCTTCCCCCGCATCGTCACCTGGATCCGCTTCCGCGATCTCGCCGACGACGGACGGGAGTTCTACGCCCTCAACACGCACTTCGACCATGCGAGCCAGTACGCGCGCGAACGCAGCGCCTCGCTGATGATCCAGCGGATCGCGCAGCTCGACCGTTCGCTGCCGGTCGTGGTGACGGGTGACTTCAATGTCGCCGCGCACGAGAACCAGGTCTACGACACGCTGATGGCTTCGGGGCTGGTCGACACATGGGACGTCGCGGAGCGACGCAGCGCCCTGTACGCGACCTTCCACGGCTACAAGGGGCTTACGCCGAACGGCGAGCGCATCGACTGGATCCTCACCTCGCCGTGGGTGACGACGCACCGGGCGTCGATCAACACCTTCTCCGTGAACGGCCAGTTCCCGAGCGACCATCTGCCCGTGCAGGCGTCGCTCAGCCTGGATTGACTTCCTCCCCTTCGTGTACGAGGGGAATTCCTACGGCTCGCGCCGTGGGGTTTTCTGCTTCACCGCCGACTGCCCGCCCGGAGTTCTCCGTTGAGGTCTTACACCGACTCCACAGACGGACACCGCCAGCCCGGCGGCCAGAAGGTTCTTCGCCGCGTTCACGTCCCGGTCATGGGCCGTGCCACAACCGTCGCACGTCCAGGTGCGCACGTGCAGCGGCAGCTGCGGCCGGAGGCTGCCGCAGCGGGAGCACAGCTTGGAGGAGGGGAAGAAGCGGTCCACCGCGATCACTTCCCGCCCGTACCAGTGGGCCTTGTACTCCAGCAGGCTGCGGAACTGCCCTGCTCCACAGGAGTCCGTTACCTCCCCCGCCCGACGGCGGGGGTATCCACGGAGGAACCCCGATGAACCGAGGCCCCCGTGACTGTTCGTGCAGTCACGGGGGCCTCGGCCGGGTGCGGGGTGATCAGCCCTTGCGGGTGTTGATCTCCTCGGTGAGCTGGGGGACGACGTCGAAGAGGTCGCCGACCACGCCGTAGTCGACCAGGT
>NZ_JBEYVO010000050.1:0-80029 GCF_040644055.1 Streptomyces sp. NPDC047043 | reverse complement strand
CGCCCGGTTACATTCCGAACCCGGAAGCTAAGCCTTACAGCGCCGATGGTACTGCAGGGGGGACCCTGTGGGAGAGTAGGACGCCGCCGAACAATCTTTGGAAGGACCCCTGGTCCCAGCGTTCAGCTGGGACCAGGGGTCCTTTTGTTTTTACAATGCTTGCGGTACCGAAGACAGGAGTCACCGATGTCCACCAACTCTCCCGACGACCGACCGGAGCGCGACCAGCGGCGACGGGACAGTGGGGACCGCGGCGATCGCGGTGGCTTCCGACGGGACGACAACCGGGGCGGCGAGCGCCGGAGTTCCGACCGTGGCGGGTTCCGCCGGGACGACCGACGCGACGACAACCGTGGTGGTTCCGACCGTGGTGGTTCCGACCGTGGTGGTTCCGACCGCGGCGGATACGGTCGGCGTGACGACCGTCGAGGCGACGACCGCGGCGGCCGTGGTGGCTTCCGGCGCGACGATCGGCGTGATGACAACCGCGGTGGTTCGGACCGTGGCAGCTATGGCCGGCGGGATGACCGGCGTGAGGGCGATCGTGGTCCCCGTCCGGCCTTCCAACGTGATGACCGTGACCGTGGACCGCGTCGTGACGACCGGGACCGTGACCGTGGGTTCCGGCGGGACGATCGTGGGGACCGCGGTGACCGTCCGGCCTTCCGCCGAGACGACCGTGGGGAGCGTCGGGAAGGCGACCGCGGCGGATTCCGGCGCGACGACCGGCGCGACGACAACCGGGGCGGTGGCTACGGCCGGCGTGACGACCGCCGAAGCGATGACCGCCGAAGCGACGACCGTGGTGGCTTCCGGCGCGACGATCGGCGTGATGACAACCGCGGTGGTTCGGACCGTGGCGGCTACGGTCGGCGGGATGACCGGCGTGAGGGCGATCGTGGTCCCCGTCCGGCCTTCCAACGTGATGACCGTGACCGTGGACCGCGTCGTGACGACCGGGACCGTGACCGTGGGTTCCGGCGGGACGATCGTGGGGACCGCGGTGACCGTCCGGCCTTCCGCCGAGACGACCGTGGGGAGCGTCGGGAAGGCGACCGCGGCGGATTCCGGCGCGACGACCGACGCGACGACCGGCGCGACGACAACCGGGGCGAGCGCGGTGGCTTCCGTGGTCGTGACGACCGCGGCGCACGTGGTCCCCGGCGTGACGACCGCCGTGACGATCGGGGTGGCCGTCCCGGAGGTTTCCGGGGTCGTGACGACCGGCGCGGCGGCGGTCGTTTCCGCGACGACCGGGACCGGGATCGTGACCGCGACCGGGAGCCGATCAAGCGGCTGCCCATCCCCGAGGACGTCACCGGCGAGGAGATCGACAAGGACGTACGGCAGGAGCTGCAGAGTCTGCCGAAGACGCTCGCGGAAGATGTCGCCAAGAACCTGGTGATGGTCGCGCGGCTCATCGATGAGGACCCCGAGGGCGCGTACGGCTACTCCAAGGTGGCCCTGCGGCTGGCCTCGCGGGTTGCCGCCGTACGAGAGGCAGCCGGGTTTGCGGCGTACGCGAATCAGAAGTACGCAGAGGCGCTCGGCGAGTTCCGGGCCGCGCGGCGGATGACCGGCAGCGTTGAGCTGTGGCCCGTCATGGCCGACTGTGAGCGTGGGCTCGGGCGGCCGGAGAAGGCGCTGGACATGGCCGGGGCGCCCGAGGTGCAGAAGCTGGACAAGGCCGGGCAGGTCGAGATGCGGCTTGTCGCGGCCGGTGCCCGGCGTGACATGGGGCAGCTCGACGCGGCGATCGTGACGCTGCAGAGCTCCGAGCTGGCTTCCAACTCCGTGCAGCCGTGGACCGCTCGGCTGCGGTACGCCTACGCCGACGCGCTGCTTGCCGCCGGTCGTGAGGGCGAGGCGCGGGAGTGGTTCGCGAAGGCCGTCGAGGCGGACCGGGACGGCAGCACGGACGCCTCGGACCGGCTCGCCGAGCTGGACGGGGTCGAGTTCGTCGACGCCTTCGACGAGGGCGAGGGCGACCCTGAGGACTCCGAGCCCGAGGACGAGATCGAGGACGAGGGCGACAGGGACTGATCCGACCTGTAGGTGAAGGGGCGGGGCCGTTGGGTCCCGCCCCTTTTGCGTGTCACGGCTCCAGCGCGCGCAGGACCAGTCCCGATGCCGGTTTCGGGCCGAACGACGTCGACTTGCGGGGCATCGTCACGCCCTGGCGGGCCAGGTCGCGGACGACCTCCTCGCGCACCGGGTGCATCAGGACGGCCGTACCGCCGTCGCGTTCCGCCTTCTCGACCGTGGCGGCCGTGTCGTGGATGTACGCGATGTGGGCCGGGGAGTCCTCGGGGATGTGCCAGACGTGATCGAGGAGCGTGGCGTGCAGGACTGTCGCGTCCAGGGTGCGCCAGGCCGTGGGGCGGCCGGCGGGGATCGTACGGGCCAGGAGGTCCGGGTCCGGGAGGTCGAGCAGGTGGAAGGCGCCGTCGCCGGCCAGGAGGAAGGCGTTGCCCGCGCAGGCGGCGTCGGCCAGGGTTTCCAGGGCTTCCGGGAGTGGTGTGTCCAGGCGACGTATGCGGAACAGGCCCTCCACGGCCGCGAGAGCGTCGGCGACCGGGAGGCTGTGCAGCAGGCGGTGGATGGCGCGTACGCGCAGGGGGTAGCGGGCCGTGTCGACGAGGAGGACGAGGCCGTAGTCCCAGGGGCTGGGGGAGGCGTGCTCCGTGCGTAGGCGGCGGTACGTCGCCCAGCGGTGGTGGCCGTCGGCGATCAGGGCCTGGTGGCCGGCCAGGTCGGACTGCACGCGGGCCAGGTCGGCCGGGTCCGTGATCGACCAGAGGCGGTGGCTGAAGCCGTCCTCCGTGGTCGTGGCCAGGAGCGGGGGACGGCCGGCCATGCGTTCCACGACCTCGGTCGCGGTCGACGTCGAGCCGTTGCCGCGGTAGGTCAGCAGGAGGGGCTCGAGGTTCGCGGAGGTGGCGCGCATCAGGGCCGCACGGTCGGCGACCACATGTGGCATGACGTCCTCATGGGGGAGGACCACACCCTCCGACGGGTCCGAGACACGCAGGGCGCCGATGATGCCGCGCTGCAGCATGCCGCTGCCGTCGCGCTGCTCGTAGACGTACAGGCCCGGTTCGGGGTCGGTGGTCAGGACACCCTCGGAGAGCCAGCGGCGGAGGGTGTCCGACGCCTGTTGGTTGCGGGCTGTGGGCGTCGGGGCCTGCGGGAGGATCAGGCGGACGATGTTGTACGGGTCGGAGTCCTGGAGGTGGTGCAGGCCGTCGGGGCGTACGACGACGTCGTACGGCGGAGACGTCACCGCGGCCAGGCTGCCGACCCGGTCGGGGTCGTAGCGAAGGCCTCGGAACGCGGTGAGTTCGAGGCCTCGGCGCGCCGTTGCTTCCGAGTGACCTGCAGTGTTCATCCCGGCATCGTACGTGTGTCAGTGGCGTGAGGGATGATCGGGGGAAAGCCGTCGAACGAGGAGCGATGCGGAATGAGCCAGAGCGTCAGGACGAGGCCCGACGGCAGTGGGCAGGCCCTGAGCGAGGCGTACGACACGGCGCTGCTCGACCTGGACGGGGTGGTGTACGCCGGTGGTAATGCCATCGTGCACGCCGTCGAGTCGCTGGCCACGGCTCGCGCCGGCGGGATGCATCTCGCGTACGTCACCAACAACGCACTGCGGACACCGGACACCGTGGCCGAGCACCTGACCGAGCTGGGGATACCGACGGGCGCCGATGACGTCATCACCTCCGCTCAGGCGGTCGCTCGGCTGATCAGTGAGCAGGTGCCGACGGGGGCGCGGGTGCTGGTGATCGGCGGGGAGGGACTGCGGGTCGCGTTGCGGGAGCGGGGGCTCGTGCCCGTCGAGTCTGCGGAGGACGAGCCGGCGGCGGTCGTGCAGGGGTACGGCGGGCCCGAGTTGCCGTGGGGGCGGTTCGCCGAGGCCTGCTACGCCATCGCGCGCGGGGTGCCCTGGTACGCGTCCAACACCGACCTGACGATTCCGAGTGCCCGCGGGATCGCGCCGGGGAACGGGGCGGCGGTGGAGGTCGTACGGATAGCGACCGGCGCCGAACCGCAGGTCGCGGGCAAGCCGTTGCCGCCCATGCACCGGGAGACGATCCTGCGGACCGGTGCCGAGCGGCCGTTGGTGGTCGGGGACCGGCTGGACACGGACATCGAGGGGGCGTTCAACGGGGAGGTCGACTCGCTGCTCGTCCTCACCGGCGTCACCGACGGCGCCCAGCTGCTCGCCGCGCCGCCGCAGCACCGGCCGACGTACGTCGACGCGGATCTGCGCGGGTTGCTCACGGGGCAGCCGGAGGTCATCGAGGCGGACGGCGGCTTCCGCTGCGGTGGCTGGACGGCCACGGCGGGTGTGGACCGGCTTGAACTGGACGGTGACGGCGAGGCGTTGGACGGCCTGCGGGCGCTGTGTGCCGCGGCCTGGACAGCGGCCGGGGAAGGTGTGTGCGAGCTGGATTCGGGGAAGGCGCTGGCACGGCTGGGGTGGTAGCCACCAGGAATCGAGCGCAGATGCGAGGGTAGGCTAACCTAACTGGGTGTTGGTCGACAGTCCTCCCGAACAGCGCGCGGAGACCGCCCCCGCGCCCCCAACCCGCCGGGCGATACGTGGCCTTGGGCTGCTCGCGTCCGTCGTGATGCTGGTGCTCGTCGCGCTGGCGAGCATTGCGATCGGGGCGAAAGAGCTGTCCCTGGAGCAGGTCTGGCACGGACTGTTCCAGGACATGGGGACGTACGGCGACGTGGTGGTCGACGAGCGGCTGTCGCGGACCGTCCTCGGGCTGCTCGCCGGCGCCGCGCTCGGCCTGTCCGGGGCGGTGCTCCAGGCGCTCACCCGCAATCCGCTGGCCGACCCCGGGCTGCTCGGCATCAACGCGGGTGCGTCCGCCGCGGTCGTCACGGCCATGACGTATTTCGGCGTCACCTCGCTGAGCGGATACGTCTGGTTCGCCTTCGTCGGCGCGGCCGCCGTCGGCGCGCTGGTCTGGTTCCTCGGGGGCAGCCGGGGGGCCACTCCCGTGCGGCTCGCGCTCGCCGGTACCGCGATCAGCGCCGCACTCTACGGCTATCTGCAGGCCGTGATGATCACGGACGACGCGGCGCTCGGCAAGATGCGCTTCTGGACGGTCGGTTCGCTGTCCTCGGCGACCGACTCGACGATCCTGCAGGTGCTGCCGTTCCTCGCGGTCGGCATGCTCCTCGCCCTCGGGCTCGCCCGGCCGCTGAACGCCGTGGCCATGGGCGACGACACCGCCAAGGCCCTCGGCGCCAACCTGAACCGCACCCGGGCGCTGTCGATGCTCGCCGCCACCGTGCTGTGCGGGGCGGCGACCGCCGCGTGCGGGCCGATCGCGTTCGTCGGGCTGATGGTTCCGCATGCGGTGCGGTCCTTCACCGGCCCCGACCTGCGCTGGATCCTGCCGTACGCCACGATCCTGTCGCCCGTGCTGCTGCTCGGTGCCGATGTCATCGGACGGGTCGTCGCCCGGCCCTCGGAGCTGCAGGTCGGCATCATCACCGCGCTCATCGGCGGGCCGGTCTTCATCTTTCTGGTACGACGGCGGAGGACGGCGCAGCTGTGAAGACCAACCGTGTGCTGAGGGCTCCGGGCGGGATCTCCCTGCGCCTGGACGTCCGTGCCGTCACCGTCGTCGTGGTGCTGTTGTTCGCCGCAATCGCCGCGAGCGTCGTGCTGATCGGGACCGGCGACTTCCCGATCTCGGCGGGCGATGTCGTCAGGACGCTGGCCGGGAACGGCAACGCCGGGCAGGAGTTCATCGTCAACGAACTGCGGCTGCCGCGGGTCCTGGTCGGGCTGCTGGTCGGCGCCTCGCTCGGGCTCGGCGGTGCGCTGTTCCAGGCCGTCACGCGCAATCCGCTGGGCAGCCCGGACGTGCTCGGCCTCGGGCAGGGGGCGACGGCCGGGGCGTTGACGATGATCGTGCTGTTCTCCGGGAGCGCCGCACAGGTCACCATGGGCGCGCTCGTGGGCGGACTGGTGACCGGCCTTGCCATCTATCTGCTCGCCTGGAAGCGGGGCGTGCACGGTTATCGACTGGTCCTGGTCGGAATCGGTGTCTCCGCGATCGTCACGGCGATCAACGGCTATCTGCTCACCGTGTCCGACATCGTCGACGCGGCCCGGGCGGTCGTATGGATGACCGGGTCCCTCAACGGCCGTGACTGGGACCAGGTCCGGCCGCTGCTCGGGCTGTGCGCCGTGCTCGTACCGCTCGTCCTCGCCAATGCGCGGGGGCTGCGGATGATGGAGATGGGCGACGACGTGTCGAACGCGCTCGGGGTGCGCGTGGAGCGCGTACGGGCGCTGCTCATGGTGGCCGCCGTCCTGCTCACCGCGACCGCCACCGCGGCCGCCGGTCCGGTCGGTTTCGTGGCGCTCACCGCGCCGCAGCTCGCGCGCCGTCTGACCCGTTCGCCCGGCCCGAACCTGCTGCCGTCCCTGTGCATGGGCGCCGCCCTGCTGGTCACCGCCGACTGGGCCTCGCAGCGGGCCTTCGGTGCCGATCAGTTGCCCGTCGGCGTCGTCACCGGAGTCCTCGGCGGCGTCTATCTGCTGTGGCTGCTGGTCACCGAGCGCAAGGCGGGCCGGATATGAGCGGCTCGGAGAACGCGTACACCCGAAGGAGCACTGTGAACCGCCTGTCCGCCGAGAACGTCACCCTCGCCTACGACCAGCGGGTCATCGCCGAGCAGCTCTCGGTGGAGATCCCCGACAACTCCTTCACCGTGATCGTCGGCCCGAACGCGTGCGGCAAGTCCACGCTGCTGCGGGCGCTCTCGCGGATGCTGAAGCCGAGCCAGGGCCGGGTGCTGCTCGACGGGCAGGTCATCCAGTCGATGCCCGCGAAGAAGGTCGCGCGGACGCTGGGCCTGCTGCCGCAGTCCTCGATCGCGCCCGACGGGATCACGGTCGCCGACCTGGTGGGCCGCGGCCGGTACCCGCACCAGGGCATCCTGCGCCAGTGGTCGACGGAGGACGAGCGGGTCGTACAGGAGTCGATGGCGCAGACGGGCGTCGCCGAGCTCGCCGATCGCTATGTCGACGAATTGTCCGGTGGGCAGCGGCAGCGCGTGTGGATCGCCATGGCGCTCGCCCAGCAGACACCGCTGCTGCTCCTCGACGAGCCGACGACCTATCTGGACATCCAGCACCAGATCGACGTCCTCGACCTGTGTGCCGAACTGCACGAGGAGCAGGGACGGACGCTGGTCGCCGTGCTGCACGACCTCAACCACGCGGCCCGGTACGCCACCCATCTGATCGCCCTGAAGAACGGCACGGTCATCGCCGAGGGCGCCCCCAGCGACATCGTCACGGCCGAGCTGGTCGAGGAGGTCTTCGGGCTGCGCTGCCAGGTCATCGACGACCCGGCGACGGGGACGCCGCTGGTGGTGCCGGCCGCGCGCAAGGCGCGTACGGAGGCGACGGTCGCCGCTACAGAAGCTTCCTGAGGACGAACAGATCGCGCAGGCTCGCCTGCAGTTTCACGCGGCCCGAGCCCCAGGCCTTCGCGAAGTGCAGTTCGCCGCCGACCAGGGCCACCAGGTCGTCCCCGGTCATGGTCAGTCTGATCTGGGCCTTCTCCGGTGGCGGGCCCTGCAGCGTGTCGTGCACCACGATCCGGCCGCCCGTCATCCGGCCCACGAACGTGGTGTCCAGGTCGGTGATCCAGCAGCTGACCGAACGGTCCAGTTCCGCGGCCGTGCGGACGTCCCCCTCGGCGTGCTGCATGTTGTCCGAGAGCTTCTCGAGTGCGGCGCGGCACTCCTCGATCGTTGCCATCGCGATCGACGGTACCCCAGTGCTTCGGGGTAGCGTCTGGGCATGAGCGACTCTGTGCCCGAGGCCACGGTGGAAGTGGAAGCGGTGGTTCCGGAGCCGGACGGTCCGGTCGAACCGGAGTACGACCCCGCCGCCCCCGCCCCGCTGAACGTGCCCCGCACCCCGACCGGCAACGCCGAGGTCGACGCCCAGCTGGAGCGGCTCGGTGACGCCGACCACCTCGCCACGGACGGACACCTCGAGGTGTACGAGGATGTACACCGGGGGTTGCGCGACGCGCTCACCGCGCTCGACGCGCGCCCGGGACCTCCGGCGCCCACACCGCCGTACGGCAATGGGGCGCCTTCACCCTCGTACGGCAATAGGAGCTGAACCGAACGTGGCAGGAGTCGCACGCCGCCGTCTGGACGCGGAGCTGGTCCGCCGGAAGCTTGCGCGCTCGCGCGAGCATGCCGGCCAGCTGATCGCGGCCGGGCGGGTCACCGTCGGCAAGACCGTCGCGACCAAGTCCGCCACGCAGGTGGAGACCGCGGCGGCGATCGTCGTCTCGGCCGACGACGACGATCCCGACTACGTGTCCCGGGGCGGGCACAAGCTTGCGGGTGCGCTGCAGGCGTTCGTACCGCAGGGGCTTGTGGTGGAAGGGCGGCGCGCGCTGGACGCCGGCGCGTCCACCGGCGGGTTCACGGACGTCCTGCTGCGGTCCGGGGCCGCGCATGTCGTCGCCGTCGACGTCGGATACGGACAACTCGCGTGGACTCTGCAGAGCGATGAACGCGTCACCGTCAAGGACCGTACGAACGTACGCGAGTTGACGCTCGAAGCGATCGATGGGGAGCCTGTGGATCTTGTCGTGGGGGATCTGTCCTTCATCCCGCTCGGCCTGGTACTGCCTGCCTTGGTGCGGTGCGTGAAACCGGACGCCGACCTGGTGATGATGGTCAAGCCGCAGTTCGAAGTGGGGAAGGAACGGCTGGGCAGCGGGGGAGTCGTACGGAGCACGCAGCTGCGGGCGGAGGCCGTGCGGGGAGTGGCCCAGAAGGCGTGGGAACTCGGGCTCGGGGTGAAGGGTGTCACCGCCAGTCCGTTGCCCGGACCGTCCGGGAATGTCGAGTACTTTCTGTGGCTGCGGGCCGGGGCACCCGGACTGGACCCGGCCGATGTTGACCGTGCAGTGGCGGAGGGGCCGCGTTGACACAGAACCGAGCTCGTACTGTTTTCCTGCTCGCCCACACGGGTCGGCCCGCGGCCATCCGCAGCGCCGAGCTGGTGGTGAAGGGCCTGCTGCGCGAGGGCATCGGCGTGCGCGTCCTGGAGTACGAGGCCGCCGATCTGCCGCTGCCGGAAGAGGTGGAGCTGGTCAAGGAGGCCACTCCGCAGTGCCTCGACGGGTGCGAACTGCTCATAGTGCTGGGCGGTGACGGGACGCTGCTGCGCGGCGCCGAGTTCGCCCGGGCCTCCGGGGTGCCGATGCTCGGCGTCAACCTCGGGCGGGTCGGGTTCCTCGCGGAGGCCGAGCGGGACGATCTCGACAAGGTCGTCGACCGGGTGGTCACGAAGTCGTACGAGGTCGAGGAGCGGATGACCGTTGATGTCGTCGTTCATCAGAACGGGGACATCGTGCACACGGACTGGGCGCTGAACGAGGCGGCGGTGCAGAAGGCGGGCGCCGAGAAGCTGTTGGAAGTCGTGCTGGAGATCGACGGGCGGCCGGTGACCGGGTTCGGGTGTGACGGGATCGTCCTGTCGACTCCGACGGGGTCCACGGCTTATGCCTTCTCCGCCGGTGGGCCTGTGGTGTGGCCCGAGGTGGAGGCGCTGTTGATGGTGCCGATTTCGGCGCATGCGCTGTTCGCCAAGCCGTTGGTGACGTCGCCGGATTCCGTGCTCGCGGTTGAGGTGCTGCCTCATATTCCGCCGGGGGTTTTGTGGTGTGACGGGCGGCGGACCGTGGAGTTGCCGCCGGGGGCGAGGGTTGAGGTGCGGCGGGGGGCTGTGCCGGTGCGGTTGGCTCGGCTGCATCATGCGTCGTTCACGGATCGGCTCGTGGCGAAGTTTGCGTTGCCGGTCTCCGGGTGGCGAGGTGCGCCGCATTAGCGCTCCGTAGGGGGTGGCTGGGGATTCTTGCGCGACTGCGGGTCCGTTGTGGCCTGTCGCGCGGTTCCCCGCGCCCCTGAAGCCGTTGCACTCGCCCGAGTGACAATGTGCCGTCGATGCGCATTCGTCACCTGCACCTTCACACAACCGAGACGGGGGGCGTCGCACTCGGTGCCTTCGACCTCGTAAGGTCGTGTTCGTGTTGGAGGAGATGCGGATACGGTCGCTCGGAGTCATCGACGACGCGGTTGTCGAGCTGTCGCCCGGGTTCACCGCCGTCACCGGTGAGACGGGTGCGGGCAAGACCATGGTGGTCACCAGCCTCGGGCTGTTGCTGGGCGGGCGGGCCGACCCGGCGCTCGTGCGGATCGGGGCCGAGAAGGCGGTCGTCGAGGGGCGGATCGCCGTCCCTGCCGGTGCCTCGGCCGTTCTGCGCGCCGAGGAGGCCGGGGCCGAGCTCGACGACGGGGCGCTGCTGATCAGCCGTACCGTTTCCGCCGAGGGGCGGTCGCGGGCGCATGTGGGCGGGCGCAGTGTGCCGGTGGGACTGCTCGCCGACCTCGCCGACGACCTCGTGGCCGTGCACGGGCAGACCGACCAGCAGGGGCTGCTGAAGCTGGCCCGGCAGCGGCAGGCGCTCGACCGGTACGCCGGGGACGCCGTGGCCGGGCCGCTCGCCAAGTACGGCGAGGCGTACCGGCGGCTGCGGGCCGTGTCCGTGGAGCTGGAAGAGATCACCACGCGCGCGCGTGAGCGGGCCCAGGAAGCCGACATGCTGCGGTACGGGCTCGACGAGATCGCCGGTGTCGAGCCGCGCGCCGGGGAGGATGTCGAGCTCGCGGAGGAGGCCGAGCGGCTCGGGCATGCCGAGGCGCTGTCGTCCGCCGCTACGGCCGCTCATGCCGCCCTTGCCGGCAATCCGGAGGATCCCGAGGGCATCGACGCCGCGACGCTCGTGGCGGGGGCTCAGCGGGCGCTGGACGCCGTTCGGTCGCACGATCCTGCGTTGGCCGCCCTTGCCGACCGGATCGGCGAGATAGGGATTCTGCTGGGCGATGTCGCCGGGGAGCTGGCGGGATACGCCGACGATCTGGACGCGGATCCCCTGCGGCTGGCGGCAGTTGAGGAACGGCGGGCCGCGCTCACCGCGTTGACCCGGAAGTACGGCGAGGACGTCGCCTCGGTGCTGGTGTGGGCCGAGCGGAGCGCTGCGCGGCTGACGGAGCTGGACAGTGACGACGAGCGGATCGACGAGCTGACGGCTGAGCGGGATGCGCTGCGCGCCGAACTCGGAGGACTCGCCCAGGCGTTGACCGATGCGCGGGCGGAGGCCGCCGAGCGGTTCGCCGCTGCCGTGACGGCCGAGCTGGCCTCGCTCGCGATGCCGCACGCGCGCGTGTCGTTCGAGATCCGGCAGACCGAGGATCCGGAGGGCGTGGAGGTCGGCGGGCGTCCGGTCGCCTACGGGCCGTCCGGCGTCGACGAGGTCGAGCTGCTGCTCGCTCCGCACCCCGGGGCTCCGCCGCGGCCCATCGCCAAGGGTGCGTCCGGTGGTGAGCTGTCGCGCGTGATGCTCGCCGTCGAGGTCGTGTTCGCGGGGACGGATCCCGTGCCGACGTATCTCTTCGACGAGGTCGACGCCGGTGTCGGCGGCAAGGCGGCGGTCGAGATCGGACGGCGGCTGGCACGGCTCGCCAAGTCCGCGCAGGTCGTGGTCGTGACCCACCTTCCGCAGGTGGCCGCCTTCGCCGACCGGCAGCTGCTGGTCGAGAAGACCAACGACGGGTCCGTGACGCGGTCCGGTGTGAAGGTCCTCGAGGGCGAGGAGCGGGTCCGGGAGCTGTCCCGGATGCTCGCCGGCCAGGAGGACTCCGAGACGGCCCGGGCCCACGCGGAGGAGTTGCTGGCCACGGCCAGGGCGGACGTGTAGCGGACCCGAGAGGCTGTGGGGGCGGGTGCCGTAGAGGTGCCCGCCCTTCAATGGCGGGGACGGGCCTGTGGTTCAGGCGTTGACGGGTCTCAGCCACTTGTCGGGGCTGTCCCTGCTCTCGGCGTAGGCGACCCACGCCCAGAAGCTCTCGGCGCCGACGACGTCCGCCGGCACAACAGGCAGGCGGCACTGACAACGACCGGGCGGTGGCGGGGTCGTGCGGCCTCCTAGGGTGGGGCGCATGGGCAGTCGTACGAGCAGGATGACCGCGTTCGTCTCGGCGGTCGGCGTCACGCGGGCGGTGGTCGTCGGGCTGCGGAAGGCGGTGCCCGGTGGAGTCGAGCGCTGGCAGCGGAAGAACTACGCCGGTCGCACCGTCGAGTTGTATGCGGGGCCCGCTGCCGCGGCGGGCGTTGCGCTGGCGGCCGGGCGGGTGCGTCCCGTGGCCGGGTTCGCCGTGTTGGCCGCCGGGGTGTGCGGGGCCTACGACGACGTTGCCGGTGTCGGTGATGCCCGGCGTGGGTTCAGGGCGCATCTCTCCGCGCTTCGGGACGGTGAAGTCACCAGTGGGGCCGTCAAGTTGTTCGGGATCTCGGCCGCCGGGCTGGTCGCCGGGGCGGTGATCGAGGAGCGGCCGCTCGACAAGTTGCTCGCGGGTGTCGTGATCGCCGGGGCCGCGCACTTCGTCAACCTCGTGGACGTGGCTCCGGGGAGGGCGGCCGCAGCGGTCATCCCTTTCGGGGCGCCGGGACTGGTGCGCTCGGGGCCCGGCGCGGAGCTCGCCGCCGCCGCGACGGGTGCCGCAGCGGCCGTGCTGCCCGACGACCTCGGTGAGCGCGCCATGATCGGCGACACCGGCGCGCACGCACTGGGCGCGGCCCTGGGTGCCGCTGTCGTCGCGGGCAACGGACGCCTCGGGTTGCTGGCCCATGCCGCCGCGCTGGTGGCTGCCGCTGCCTACGGCGACAAGGTGAGTGCGGTGGCGCGGCGGTCGTCGGGCCGGGTTGCGCGCGCCGGTTGAGTGCGCCCTTCGGCGCCGTGTGCGCCTGGTCGGCGTCGGCGGTCGAGGGTGGCGTGTCGCGGTGTGCTTCTCATAAGCGGTGCGCTTCTCATAAGTCGCGGGCCGCGCGCCCTCCCTGCTCCCACCGGAATCACCGGCAATCACCGGGACAGCCCGAAACTGCCCTGGAACCGTCCCTGATCACCCTCTAATCCCCACAGAACCACACGAAACCACCGCGAGACCGCCCCGGAACCGCCCGTTCCTCACCCGTGTGAGTGACCGCCGTCCCCGCCCCGGCGCGCCCGCCGCGGGTTCCCGCCCCCTCCGCGGTGCCGGAACACCCGTACGTCCTGGCATCCTTGGCGTAGTACGTGGAGGAAACCGCGCGGTCCACCCCCACCGTCCGGTCCTTCTGTACCTTCTTCGTGACCGCCCGACGCCGAACCAGGAGCCCCGGCCACGTGAGCAGCCACTCACCGCACGGCCAGTCGTCGCTGCGCACCGTGCAGGTGCTGGGCGGCGGCAACGCCGGCAGCAGCGCGCATGTGCGCTCGCTGGCCTCCGGGCTGGTCCAGCGGGGCGTGCGGGTCACCGTGTGCGCCCCCGTCGAGGCCGATCGCACCTACGACTTCACGGGCGCCGGCGCCGAGCACGTGCATGTGCCGCGCAGCAGCGACCCGGGATCCGTGGCCGCCCTGCGGGAGGCCTGCAAGAACGCCGATCTGGTGCATGCCCACGGGCTGCACGCCTCCTTCCGCGCCACCCTCGCGCTCAGCGGGCGCCGCACCCCCCTCGTCGTCACGTGGCACAACCGCGCGCACGTCGAAGGAGCCCGCGCCCAATTCCTGCGCATGCTGGAGCGACGGGTGGTGAAGGCCGCCACCGTCGTGCTCGGTACGACGTCGGACCTCGTGGACCGGGCCCGCCGGACCGGGGCGCGGGACGCGCGGCTCGCCGCCGTCGCCCTGCCGGGACCGCGCCGCACCGTCGAGCAGGAGGACCACGAGCGGCTGAGCTCCAAGGTCCGGGCCGAACTCGGCTCCACCGGCCGCCCGTTGCTGATGGCCGTCGGCTCCCTCGACCGGCATCGCGGCTACGACACGCTCCTGGACGCCACGCGCGCGTGGCGGCGCCTCGACCCCGTACCGCTCGTGGTGATCGCGGGAGAGGGCCCGCTGCGGCCCGTACTGCAGCGCCGTATCGAGGACGAAGGGCTGCCGGTCCGGCTCATCGGACGGCGCGAGGACGTCACCGAGCTGCTCGCGGCCGCCGACCTCGCACTCCTGCCCAGCAGTTGGGAATCGCGCTCCGTGCTCGCCCAGGAGGCCCTGCACGCGCGCGTACCGCTCGTCGCGACCCGTGTCGGAGGCATCCCCGAACTCGTGGGCGACGCCGCCGAACTCGTCCCGTACGGAGACGCGGAGGCCCTCGCCGACGCCGTCGCGGGGCTCCTCGGCGACCCCGAGCGGCGTGAGGACCTGAAGGAGAAGGGCGCACGACAGGCAGCCACTTGGCCGACCGAGGACGAGACCGTCGCCCAAGTGCTGAGCGTCTACGACGAGTTGACTCAGCACCGCCCGCTCATCTAGAAACGCCCAGGTCGGCTAGGGCACATGCCTGCGTGCCCGCAGCGCCAGGCTCAACGCCAGTACCGTCTGCGGGTCGTCGAGGTCCGTGCCGAGCAACTCACCGATCCGGGCCAGGCGGTTGTAGAGCGTCTGCCGGTTGAGGTGGAGTTCGCGGGCCGTCTCCGCCTTGCGGCCCGCGTGCGCCAAGTACGTCTCCAGGGTGGGCAGCAGGGGCGGCCGGGAGCGGTTGTCGTGGTCGCGGACCGGGCCGATCGCGCGGTCCACGAAGGCCGCCAGGTCCGGGTGGTCGCGCAGCCGCCACAGCAGGAGGTCGATGTCCAGGCGGCGCGCGTCGTACCAGGGGCGGTCGGACAGGCCCTGCGCCGCCGTCGCCGTCTCCGCCGCGTGTCTGAGGCCCGCCGAGGCCGCCGCCCAACCGCCCGCCACCCCGACAACCACCACCGGCGGCTGCGCCCCCGGCCGCTGCATCCCGGCCCGCTCCACCCCGGCCCGCAGCGCCGCCGCGACGCGGTCCGCCACCGCCGCCCGCTCCGACTCCGAACGCAGCCCGAGCAGCACGAGGACACGGCCCTCCACAGGTCGTACGCCGAGCAGGACCGGCACACCCACGGAGGCCAGCTCCTCGGAGACCGCGCGCGCCAGCACCGCCCAGCCGCCGCCCGGCGACAGCGCGTCGCCCAGCCGCATCACGACCGGCAGCAGCGGGCTCGCGCCCGGTTTGAAGCCCAGCACGCGCGCCTGCGCGGGCGCGTCCTCCGCGGCGATACGGCCCTCGGCGAGATCGGTGAGGAAGTCCCCGCGGCCCCGCGCCGCCAGCTCCTCCTCCTGTCGCGCCTGCATCAGTACGACGGCGAGGATGCCGGCGGTCCGCTCGGCCGCGATCCGGTGCACCGGCGCCAGCGGCGCCCGTACCGGAAGGAGGACCAGACGGGCGCGCACCGAACCCGTGCCGTGGCCGCCGCCCGGCACGTCCACGAGCACCGAACCGGACGGCGGCGGGGCGTCCTTGTGCTGGCCGCGCAGCCCCTCCCACACCTGGAGCGGATCCGCGCCCTCGGGGCCGGACCCGGCGGCGTACAGCAGCTGTCCGTCCGTCGTCTCCAGGAAGACCGGGTTGCCGCTGAAGTCGGCCAGGATGCCCAGCACTTGGGGCACTCCGCCGCCGCCCAGCAGGGCCTCGGTGCATCTGCGGTGCACTTCTTCCGCCTGCTGCAGCAGGGCGTAGTGGCCGTTGACGATCTCGGTGTGGATCTCCTCCGTGACCGCCACGAACGGTACCTCGCGGTGCAGTTGGACGAGTGGCAGCCCGGCCGCGCGTGCCGTGTCGACGAGCGCGGCGGGCAGGCGCGTGAAACGCGGGCCGAGCTCCATGACCAGGGCGGCGATGCCGCGCTCGGCGAGGGTGCGCACGAACGCCCGCTGTTCGGCCGGACGGGTGCCCAGGCCGTAGCCCGTGGTCAGCAGCAGCTCGCCGCCCTTGAGCAGCGAGGCGATGTTCGGCACCTCGCCTGCGTGCACCCAGCGCACCGTGCGCTGCAGCCGGTCGGCGCCCGCGAGGACCTCCGGCAGGCCGCTGCGCAGGCCGGGCAGCTCCAGCGCCCGCTGAACGGTGATTCCGGCGCCCTGGGTGCCGAACCTGCTGTCCGTGCCGCTGTCCGTGCCGCTGTTCATGAGCCGGACGCTACCCGGGGGTGTG
Organism: Streptomyces sp. NPDC047043; assembly: GCF_040644055.1. Classification (NCBI taxonomy): domain Bacteria; kingdom Bacillati; phylum Actinomycetota; class Actinomycetes; order Kitasatosporales; family Streptomycetaceae; genus Streptomyces; species Streptomyces sp. NPDC047043. The sequence goes on along the minus strand of NZ_JBEYVO010000050.1, from coordinate 63,913 downwards.
CCTTGGGGACATCTCCGGGCGGGATTGGGCGTCCGCAGGCCGGGTAGCGGCCGGGACATGGACTTCAGCGTGGTCGCCGTGGGGCGGGAGGACGACAGTCCGGTGGACGAGCCGTTGCGGGTGGCGGTGCTCGCCGACCGGCTCGGATACCGGGAGGTGTGGGCGGGGGAGGGGCCGACCTGGGACTCCTTCGTCCTCGCCACGGCGATCGGGCGGGCCACCGAGCGCGTCGCGCTGACGGCCGGTCCCGTGCCGGTGTCGGTGCGCGATCCGTTCACGATCGCCCGGGGCGCCGCGTCCACGGCGGCCGTGGTCGGGCGGCCGGTGGGGGTGGCGCTCGGGACGTCCAGCAAGCGGGTCGTCGAGGGGGTGCACGGGGTGCCCCGGACGCGGCCCGCGGCCGCCCTCGAGGAGTCGGCGGCGGCCGTACGACGCTTCCTGCTCGCCGAGCCGGGCGAGCCGGTCGTGGTCGGCAGCACCTTCCTGCGCCGACAGCCGCCGCCCGGCGGCCCGCTCACCGTGGCGGCCTTCGGGGACCGGGCGATCGCCACGGCCGCCGCGCACGCCGACCGCATGCTGCTCGACATCGCCTCCCCGGAGCAGGTGCGCACGCTGCGGGCGAAACTCGAAGCCGCCGCCGAGCGCGCTGGCCGCACACCGCCCCGCCTCGCGGCCTGGCTGCCCGCCGCCGTCGATCCGGAGCCGGAGTCCCTTGCCCAGGTGCTGCGGAGCATTGCCGGGTATCTGACGGTGCCGGGCTACAGCGACATGTTCGCAGCGGCGGGCTTCGGTACGGCGGTGCAGCTGGCCGCGAGCGGTGCCGACTTTGACGCGCTGGTCCGGGCGCTCCCGGCGGCGGCCACGGGCATGGTCGGGCTGGTCGGCGACGTCGACGCCGTACGCGCGCGTGTCGAGGCGTATGCCGAGGCCGGGCTGGACGAGATCGCTCTCGTTCCGGCGACGGCGGGTGACGCGGCCGGGGAGCGCACCCTGAAAGCACTCAGGCCGGCCTGATGTTGTGGTTGAAGCGGAACACGTTGTCCGGGTCGTAGCGCCGCTTCAGCTCGCCCAGTCGCCGGGCGTTCTCCGCGCCGACGCCGGCCACCACGCGGTCCGCGCCCTCGTCGCCGATGAAGTTGAGGTAAACCGCGCCGGTGCTCCACGGCCGTACGGCCGCCCGCACGTCCCGGACCCACTGGACGCACCGCTCGTCGTCGGCCGGGTCCGCCCACAGCCCGAAGGGGTGCACGCCCCAGGGCGCGTCCCGGTAGGGCACGGGGAACTCGTGCGGCCCGGTGCCGATCGCGCCGCCTTGGGGGAACAGCGCGTGCATGGTGCCCGTCGGCACCGGCACGGCCTCCCCGAGGGCGCAGAAGGCGTCCACGAGGTCGTCGGGCGCGCCGGTCAGATACTCCGCCGACCAGTAGTTCCGCATGTCCGGCGGATCGTCGAGCATGCACTGCACGTCGGCGTACGGCATCGCCCCGACGATCTCCGCCTCGTGCGGCAGCGCCAGCAGCGGCTCGGCGACCTTGCGCATGTCGTTCTCGGATCCGGCGTACGTCAGCAGCACGACGCACAGCAGCGAACCGACCAGCTGCGGCGGGACGAACTCCTCTGGCGGACCGGTGACGTAGATGACGGCACCGCTCGCCTCGTCCGGACCGGCGGTGATCACATCGCGGTAGGTGCGCGTGGCCTCCGGGCCGAACTCGGGCAGGTACAGCAGCATCGCGATCGAGAACTCGGGCAGTTCGTGCAGCTTCAGTGTGATCGCCGTGGCGATGCCGAAGTTGCCCCCGCCGCCGTGCAGGCCCCAGAACAGCTCCGGGTTCTCGTCGGCGTTGGCATGGACCCGTTCGCCCTCGGCGGTGACCAGTTCGACACCGAGGAGATTGTCGACCGCGAGACCGCAGAAGCGGTCCAGCCAGCCCGTGCCGCCGCCCAGCACGAAACCGCCGACCCCCGTGGTCGAGGCCCGTCCGCCGGTGGTCGCGAGGCCGAACGGCTGGGTGGCGCGGTCCAGATCGCTCATCGTGGCGCCGCCCGCCACCCGTACCGCCTCGGCCCCGGGATGGGCGGTGACCGCGCGCATATGGCGCAGGTCGACCACCACGGCCCCGTCGCCCAGCGCCATGCCCGCCACGCTGTGCCCGCCGCCGCGCACCGCGATCGGCAGGTCCAGGTCACGGGCGAAGCGCACCGACCGCACCACGTCGGCCTCGTCCACGCACTGCGCGATCACCGCCGGCCGCCGGTCGATCATGGCGTTGAAGACGACCCGGGCCTCGTCGTAGCCCGCGTCCCCCGGGGCGAACACATCGCCGACCAGATCCTCGCGCAGCGCGTCGAGGGCCGCGCCCGCCTTCGAGTGGGAAGCCATGGCCATCCCCTTCTGAAAAGGGGTGAATGTCTGCTTCCAGCCTAGGCGGACGCGATACGGCGGTCCTGTTCAGCTGCTGTACGTCACCGATCGGTAAGGGTCAGCCGCCGTAGGCTCCGGACGCCGTCAGGCGCAGGGCCGTGTCGATGAGCGGGACGTGGCTGAAGGCCTGCGGGAAGTTGCCGACCTGGCGCTTGAGGCGCGGGTCCCACTCCTCGGCGAGCAGACCGAGGTCGTTGCGCAGGGCCAGCAGCTTCTCGAACAGCTTGCGGGCCTCGTCCACGCGGCCGATCATCGCGAGGTCGTCCGCCATCCAGAACGAGCAGGCCAGGAACGCCCCTTCGTCACCGGGGAGGCCGTCGACGCCCTCGCTGTCGCCCTCGGTCGGGTAGCGCAGGATGAAGCCGTCCGGCGTGGACAGCTCGCGCTGGATCGCCTCGATGGTGCCGATGACGCGCTTGTCGTCCGGGGGCAGGAAGCCCATCTGCGGGATGAGCAGCAAGGACGCGTCCAGCTCCTTCGAGCCGTACGACTGCGTGAAGGTGTTGCGCTCCTTGTCGTAGCCCTTCTCGCAGACGTCCCGGTGGATGTCGTCGCGCAGCTCGCGCCAGCGCTCCAGCGGGCCGTCCGCGTCGCCGGACTCGATGAGCTTGATGGTGCGGTCGACGGCGACCCAGGCCATGACCTTGGAGTGCACGAAGTGGCGGCGCGGGCCGCGCACCTCCCAGATGCCCTCGTCCGGCTCGTCCCAGTGCTGCTCCAGGTAGCGGATCAGCTTGAGCTGCAGCAGGGAGGCGTAGTCGCTGCGGGCCAGGCCGGTCATGTGGCCCAGGTGCAGGGCCTCGGTGACCTCGCCGTACACGTCGAGCTGGAGCTGGTGCGCCGCGCCGTTGCCGACGCGCACCGGCGCCGAGTTCTCGTAGCCCGGCAGCCAGTCCAGCTCGGCCTCGCCGAGCTCGCGCTCGCCCGCGATGCCGTACATGATCTGCAGGTTCTCGGGGTCGCCGGCGACCGCGCGCAGCAGCCACTCGCGCCAGGCGCGGGCCTCCTCGCGGTAGCCGGTGCGCAGCAGTGAGGACAGGGTGATCGCCGCGTCGCGCAGCCAGGTGTACCGGTAGTCCCAGTTGCGGACGCCGCCGATGTCCTCCGGGAGGGAGGTCGTCGGGGCGGCGACGATGCCGCCGGTCGGCGCGTACGTCAGGGCCTTGAGCGTGATCAGCGAGCGGATCACCGCCTCGCGGTACGGGCCGTGGTACGTGCAGTGCTCGACCCACTCGCGCCAGAAGTCCTCCGTCGCCTGCAGCGACTGCTCCGGCTCCGGCAGCGCGGGCGGCTGCTTGTGCGAGGGCTCCCAGGAGATCGTGAACGCGATCCGGTCACCCGGGGCGACGGTGAAGTCCGAGTACGTCGTCAGCGACTTGCCGTAGGTCTCGCAGTCCGTGTCGAACCACACGGAGTCCGGGCCCGCGACGGCGACCGTGCGCCCGTCGTGCTTGTGCACCCACGGCACGACCCGGCCGTAGGAGAAACGCATCCGGAGGGCCGAGCGCATCGGGACGCGGCCGGAGACGCCCTCCACGATGCGGATCAGCTGGGGGGCGCCGTCACGCGGGGGCATGAAATCGGTCACTCGGACCGTGCCGCGCGGGGTGTCCCACTCGGATTCCAGGATCAGCGAGTCGCCGCGGTAGCTGCGCCGGGCGGCCGTCGGGGGCTTCGCGTCGGAGGCGTGGGCGGGGCCGAGCCGCCAGAAGCCGTGCTCCTCGGTGCCCAGCAGGCCGGCGAAGATGGCATGCGAGTCGAAGCGGGGCAGGCACAGCCAGTCCACTGTGCCGTCCCGGCAGACCAGGGCTGCGGTCTGCATGTCTCCGATGAGTGCGTAGTCTTCGATGCGCCCGGCCACGTGCAACTCCAGTCGAACGGCCACGTCACCCCCGACAAAAGGGGGCTGTCGCTAGTGCGGTCAAGGGGTCGTTGTAATGCGTCGTTGAGCGGTGAAGCAAAGCAGTCGTCCTGGCCGTGTGGCAAAACGACAATTACTGCTCAACGAACTGACGAGCTCTCGTTGTTCCGGTGCGTACGGGCGGGGGTGGTGCCTGTCGCCGGCCGGGCTCGGCAGCGAGTGTCCGAGCAGGATACGACGCACGTAGATGATCTGTGTGCCGCTCCGGGCAACCTGGACCGGCCGAACGGGTGAGCAACGGGTGAGAAACAGGTGTACCTGTGCGGGTCCGTGGTGACGCGTGTGCGGAGCGTGGCCGGAAGCCATCTCGTCCGGGCGCTGATACCCTGGTAGCCCGTGGACCGGTGGGCACGAAACCCCCGAACCGCAGCGACGGCGACCCCCCGATTTCCGGCCGGGCAGCCGCACCGCACCCCAGACCGCGACCACGGGAGCCCCCTCTTGGCCATGCCGCCGAAATCTACGACGACCAAGCACATCTTCGTCACCGGGGGTGTCGCCTCCTCGCTCGGCAAGGGCCTGACGGCCTCCAGCCTGGGCATGCTGCTCAAGGCCCGCGGGCTGCGGGTGGTCATGCAGAAGCTCGACCCGTACCTGAACGTGGACCCGGGCACGATGAACCCCTTCCAGCACGGCGAGGTCTTCGTCACCAACGACGGCGCCGAGACCGATCTGGACATCGGACACTACGAGCGCTTCCTCGACCGTGACTTGGACGGCTCCGCCAATGTCACTACAGGCCAGGTCTACTCGACGGTGATCGCCAAGGAGCGGCGCGGCGAGTACCTGGGCGACACCGTGCAGGTCATCCCGCACATCACCAACGAGATCAAGCACCGCATCCGCCGCATGGCGACCGACGAGGTCGACGTCGTCATCACGGAGGTCGGCGGCACCGTCGGCGACATCGAGTCGCTGCCGTTCCTCGAGACGGTCCGCCAGGTCCGCCACGAGGTCGGCCGTGACAACGTCTTCGTCGTCCACATTTCCCTCCTGCCGTACATCGGCCCGTCGGGAGAGCTGAAGACGAAGCCGACCCAGCACTCGGTTGCGGCCCTGCGCAACATCGGTATCCAGCCGGACGCCATCGTGCTGCGCTGCGACCGTGAGGTCCCCACCGCGATCAAGCGCAAGATCTCCCTGATGTGCGACGTCGACGAGGCCGCCGTGGTCGCCTGCCCCGACGCCCGCTCGATCTACGACATCCCGAAGACCGTGCACGGCGAGGGCCTGGACGCCTATGTCGTCCGCAAGCTGGACCTGCCGTTCCGCGACGTGGACTGGACGACCTGGGACGACCTGCTCGACCGCGTCCACAACCCCGACCACGAGATCACCCTCGCCCTGGTCGGCAAGTACATCGACCTGCCCGACGCCTATCTCTCGGTCACCGAGGCGCTGCGCGCCGGCGGCTTCGCCAACAAGGCCCGCGTGAAGATCAAGTGGGTCACCTCCGACGACTGCAAGACCCCGGCGGGCGCCAAGGCGCAGCTGGAGGACGTCGACGGTGTGTGCATTCCCGGCGGCTTCGGCGACCGCGGTGTGCTCGGCAAGGTCGGTGCGATCAAGTACGCCCGCGAGAACAAGATCCCGCTGCTCGGCCTCTGTCTCGGCCTGCAGTGCATCGTGATCGAGGCGGCCCGCAACCTTGCCGACATCACCGACGCCAACTCCACCGAGTTCGACTCGGCCACCGGCCACCCGGTCATCTCCACCATGGCCGAGCAGCTCGACATCGTCGCCGGCGAGGGCGACATGGGCGGCACGATGCGCCTGGGCATGTACCCGGCCAAGCTGGCCGAGGGCTCCATCGTCCGCGAGGTGTACGACGGCAAGGAGTACGTCGAGGAGCGGCACCGTCACCGTTACGAGGTCAACAACGCCTACCGCGCGGAGCTGGAGAAGAAGGCGGGCATCCTGTTCTCCGGCACTTCGCCGGACGGCAAGCTCGTGGAGTACGTGGAGTACCCGCGCGACGCCCACCCTTACCTGGTCGCCACGCAGGCGCACCCCGAGCTGCGCTCGCGCCCGACCCGGCCGCACCCGCTGTTCGCGGGCCTCGTGAAGGCCGCGGTCGAGCGGAAGAATTCCAACTAGCACAACAGTTGTACGGTGGCCGGGGCGCACACATTCAAAAGGTGAGCGCCCCGGCTTCGTTTCGGCGTGACTTTTCAGAGGCGTGCGGAAGGACAGGAATGACGATCAAGGACACCTCGGAGGAGTGGGAGATCCGGGCGACGGACACCCCGTTCGTGGGCAACAAGACCTCCGTCCGCACCGACGACGTGGTCATGCCCGACGGAACGGTCGTCCGCCGCGACTACCAGGTCCACCCCGGTTCCGTGGCCGTCCTCGCCCTCGACGACTCCGGCCGCGTCCTGGTGATCCGCCAGTACCGCCACCCGGTGCGCCAGAAGCTGTGGGAGATCCCGGCCGGTCTGCTCGACGTGCCCGGCGAGAACCCGCTGCACGCCGCCCAGCGCGAGCTCTACGAGGAGGCGCACGTCAAGGCCGAGGACTGGCGGGTGCTCACCGACGTGTACACCACCCCCGGCGGCTGTGACGAGGCGGTGCGCATCTTCCTCGCCCGCGACCTGTCCGAGGCCGACGGCGAGCGCTTCGAGGTCGAGCACGAAGAGGCCGACATGGAGCTGGAGCGAGTGCCGCTCGACGAGCTCGTACGGGGCGTCCTCGCCGGCGACCTGCACAACAACTGCCTTGTCGTGGGCGTCCTTTCGCTGGTCGCCGCGCAACACGGCGACGGACTCGACGCACTGCGCCCGGCCGAGGCGCCGTGGCCGGCCCGTCCGTTCGAGGCCTGAACCCATTCGGCCCCTTGCGGTGTGACCATCGGCTGATCCGATCGGGGGACCTGGCCGCCGCGCTCCACCAGGAACGTTGCAGAGCGTGAACTAGGCTCTGAACATGCCCGGACCGGAGTCCCGGCGGGCTTGCGCGTGCGGTGGGACGGGAGTGTGCCCGTGACGGATCAGGCGGTGGACACAGGCGGCGTACGGCTGTCGGGGCGCGTTGCTGCGGAGTATCAGTTCCTGGGCCGTACAAGGGAGTTGAAGGAGCTGCGCGCCGACATCGAGCGTGCGGGCCTGGACACCCTGTCCGGAAAGAAGCCCCCACGCGCGCGCGTACTGCTCATCGCGGGCCGTCCCGGCTCCGGCCGCACGGCCCTCGCCGAGGAGCTCGTACGGCAGGTCGCGGACCGTTACGAGGACGGGGTGCTCCGGGCGCGGCTGAGCGAGCCCGACGGCACCCCCGTCCCCGTCGAGCGCGCCGCCCGCGAACTGCTCGCCGCCGCGGATCTGCCGGCCCCCGCCGGAGCCGCCGCGGACGACCTGACCGAGGCGCTGCGCACCGGCCTCGCCGACCGCCGGGTGCTGGTGCTGCTCGACGACGCGGCGGGCGCCGAGCAGGTCGACGCCCTGCTGCCGGACAGCTCGGAGTGCCTGGTCGTGGCCGTCTCCCAGGGCCCGCTCACCGGTATCTCCGACGTCCGTCCCTGCACCCTCGGCGGCCTCGACACCAAGTCCGCCCTGGAGCTGCTCACCGGGCACATCGGCTCGGTCCGCATCACCGTCGACCCGCGTGCCGCCGAGGGCCTCGTCGAGGAGTGCCAGGCGCAGCCCGCCGCGCTGGAGATGGCCGGCGGCTGGCTCGCCGCCCGGCCCAAGGCGGCCGTCGCCGATCTGGCCAAGCACCTGCACACGGAGGGTGACGAGGGCACACCGCTCAGCCGTATCTTCCGGCTCGCCTACAGTTCGCTGCCCGTGCCGGCCGCCCGGATACTGCGACTGCTCGCCCTCGCCCCGGCCGGCCTGGTCGACCCGCACACCGCGTCCGCGCTCGCCGGCTGCTCGGTCAGCAGCGCCCGCACCACTCTGGACGACTTCGTCGCCCTCGGCCTGCTGCGGGCGGTGGAATCGCCGCTGCCGCAGTACGAGGTCCCGGGATGTCTGCACCCCATGCTCAAGGCGCTCACGGAGAGCAAGGACCGCCCGGGCGAGCTGCAGCTGGCCCGCGCCCGCATGCTGGAGCGGACCGTACGGCTGCTGCAGTCGTGCCGGACGATCACCGAGACGGACAGCGCCGACGCGCGCGAGAAGCTCCAGGGCATGCCGCGCTCCGTGCGCTTCCCGAGCCCGCGGGCCGCCGAGGACTGGCTGCGCATCCGCCGGCCCGCCCTGCTGGCCGCCGCCCGGGCCGCGGTGGCGGACGGGGAGCTGGACACCCTCGCCCGGCGGTTGATGTCGCAGCTGGTCAGGGCCATGGTCGCGCATTTCGGCATGCGGGCCGCCGCACCCGACCTGTACGGCATCCACCGGCTCGTCCTCGACGTGGCCGAGCGCCGCGAGCTGCACCGCGAGAGGGCCGCGGCCCTGTTGAACCTCGGCGATCTGGACGCCCAGACCGGCCGTACGGCCGACGCCCTGGTGCGATACCGGGCCGCGCTGGACGCCGGACGCGAAGCAAATGACCCGTACGCGACCGGTCGCGCAATGGAATCCGTAGGTGGTGCACACCTCGAGCTCGGGGACTACGACCGGGCCGCCGACTGGTTCGGCCGCGCGCTCACCCAGCGCCTGGCCCGGGCGGAGCGCGCGGACGCCGCCCGGCTGTACGGCCGTATCGCCACGACCCACACCTACGCGGGCCGCTACGGCGAGGCGCTGCGCGGGTGGCGGGCCGCGGCCACCGGGTACCGCAAGAACGGTGATGTGGCCGCCCACGCACGGGCGTTGAGCGAACTCGCGCGCGTCCAGGAGTACGCCGGACGCCCCGAGGAGTCCCTGCGCACCTGCCACGAGGCGGTGGAGTGGGCGCGCCGCGCAGAGGACGTACGGCTGCAGGCGGCACTGCAACTGCGACTCGCCGACACGCTCGAACACCTCGGGGATCCTGCCTCCGCCCAGCTGCACCGGGGCACGGCCGAGCGGCTGCTCGGGGAGGAGGCGGGGGAGGCCGAGGACGGGGGTGAGACGGAGCCCGACCAGCCCGATCAGCCGGAACAAGACGCTAACGCCTGCGAAATCCGTAGTACATCCGCAGAAGATTGATGCAATGAAAGGCTAGACAGCGGGAACACCTTCATTAGACTGGCTCTGCCGCACCTTCTCCTGCGGTGTCTCCCGGTGTGCTCATGCATGCCTGGGTATGTGTTGTATTGCCCCACATCCACTGAGCCAAGGACCGTGATCCACGTGAAGGTCGGCATCCCCCGCGAGGTCAAGAACAACGAGTTCCGGGTGGCCATCACCCCCGCCGGTGTGCACGAGCTCGTGCGCCACGGCCACCAGGTCGTCATCGAGCAGGGCGCCGGTCTCGGCTCGTCGATCCCGGACGAGGAGTACGCCGCCGAAGGCGCCCAGATCCTGGGGACCGCCGACGAGGTGTGGGCCACCGCCGACCTTCTGCTCAAGGTCAAGGAGCCCATCGCCGAGGAGTACCACCGCCTCCGCAAGGACCAGACGCTCTTCACCTACCTGCACCTGGCCGCCTCCAAGGAGTGCACCGACGCGCTCATCGAGTCCGGCACCACCGCGATCGCCTACGAGACCGTCGAGCTCCCCAGTCGCGCCCTGCCGCTGCTCGCCCCGATGTCCGAGGTCGCGGGCCGGCTCGCCCCGCAGGTCGGCGCCTACCACCTGATGCGCTCGGTCGGTGGCCGCGGCGTGCTCCCCGGCGGCGTCCCCGGCACCCAGCCCGCGCGTGCCGTCGTCATCGGCGGCGGTGTCTCCGGCTGGAACGCCACGCAGATCGCCGTCGGCATGGGCTTCCACGTCACCCTGCTCGACCGCGACATCAACAAGCTGCGCGAGGCCGACAAGGTCTTCGGCACCAAGGTCCGGGCGATCATGTCCAACGCCTTCGAGCTCGAGAAGGCCGTCCTGGACGCCGACCTCGTCATCGGCGCCGTGCTCATCCCGGGCGCCAAGGCCCCGAAGCTGGTCACCAACGAGCTCGTGTCGCGCATGAAGCCGGGAAGTGTCCTTGTCGACATCGCGATCGACCAGGGCGGCTGCTTCGAGGACTCGCGTCCGACCACGCACGCCGAGCCGACCTTCCAGGTCCACAACTCGGTCTTCTACTGCGTCGCCAACATGCCCGGCGCGGTGCCCAACACCTCCACCTACGCGCTCACCAACGCGACGCTGCCCTACATCGTCGAACTCGCCAACCGCGGCTGGGTGGAGGCGCTGCGCCGCGACCCCGCGCTGGCCAAGGGCCTCAACACCCATGACGGCAAGGTCGTTTACCGCGAGGTCGCCCAGGCGCACGGCCTGGAGCACGTGGAGCTCGAGACCCTGCTCGGCTGACCCGTCAATCGTCGAGCCGCTAAGTCACCATTTGGTAAAAGGCGATACGTCAACACAGGTCGTCAACCCCGCGCGCCCGGCCGGACCTTGCCCGACAAGGTCCGGCCGGATGTGTGTATGGTCACTTTGCGGCTCTCGGCCAACTCGCCTCGAACGTAACCCTTTGGTCGATTCGCACACCGGTCAAACCTGCCGTGCGACGGCCGTACGCCCTTGACAGAGGGATGTTTCATTGCCGACACATCCTGCCGGGTCCGGCGGATTGTGTTGCTGCGGACGCCCGACACGCCATAGAGTCGCCAACCGTCGGCATGGTGCCACGCTGACCTGTCTAGAAGTTTCCTGGTCACCAAGGAGGTAAGACGACTTGTGAATGAGTCGACATTTTCTCCCGGGGGTGGTCGCCCAGGAACGCCGGTAAGGGGCCAGGACCCCGAGGGGTTCGAGGCTGTCGGCTCCGTTGCTGTGCGCACCTTCGCAGCCCATCAGAGCCCGGGTCCGCAGGTGATCCGGACTGCACACCAGAGCATGGATGGCCATCACGTGAACGCCATGGCCGGCGACGGAAGTGGCGCGCCCCACAACCACTTCGCCGACTACGACGAACTGCCCGAAGGGCACTTCTACGACCCCGACGCGGAGTACGAGCCCGACCCCGAGTACGCGGCCACGCTCGCGCCCGATGCTGCCCGCCAGCGCCGTGAGCGCGTCGGCCCGACCGGGCGCCCGCTGCCGTACTTCCCGATCCCGGGCCCGCTGACCGACCACGGCCCCGCGAAGATCATCGCGATGTGCAACCAGAAGGGCGGCGTCGGCAAGACGACGTCGACCATCAACCTGGGTGCCGCGCTCGCGGAGTACGGACGGCGCGTGCTGCTCGTGGACTTCGACCCGCAGGGCGCGCTGTCGGTGGGCCTCGGTGTCAACCCGATGGAGCTCGACCTCACCGTCTACAACCTGCTCATGGAGCGGGGCATGGCGGCCGACGAGGTCCTCCTGAAGACGGCGGTTCCGAACATGGACCTGCTGCCCAGCAACATCGACCTGTCCGCCGCCGAGGTCCAGTTGGTCTCCGAGGTCGCGCGCGAGTCGACGCTGCAGCGCGCCCTGAAGCCGCTGATGTCGGACTACGACTACATCGTGATCGACTGTCAGCCCTCGCTCGGCCTGCTCACGGTCAACGCGCTGACGGCCGCGCACAAGGTGATAGTGCCGCTCGAGTGCGAGTTCTTCGCACTGCGTGGTGTGGCGCTGCTGACGGAGACCATCGAGAAGGTCCAGGAGCGGCTCAACCCGGAGCTGGAGCTCGACGGGATCCTCGCCACGATGTACGACTCGCGCACGGTCCACAGCCGCGAGGTCCTGGCCCGTGTGGTCGAGGCATTCGACGATCACGTCTACCACACGGTCATCGGGCGCACGGTCCGCTTCCCGGAGACCACGGTCGCCGGTGAGCCGATCACCACGTACGCCTCCAACTCCGTCGGCGCCGCCGCCTACCGTCAGCTCGCCAGGGAGGTGCTCGCCCGGTGTCACGCCGAGTGAGTCTGCCGGGGGCCGACGAACTCTTCCGTACGACAGGGGGAATGGCGCTCCAGCCGTCCACTCCGCGGCGGGGGGCCAACGGCGAAGCCCGTGTGCCCGCGCCCGCGGGGGAGAGCGACCCGGCCGCGGCCGGGTCGCCCGAGGACGCACCGCAGTCGGTGCCCGCACAGGGCGGCGACGGCGAGGGCGCGGAGCATGTGGCGGCGGAGCCGGAGCCGGCCGACGCCGGGGAGTCCCGCAGCCGCGCGGCGGCAGCGGAGCGCTCCGGGCGACGTCAGGGGGCGCAGGAAGGTTCTGCCGCCGCCGCGTCCGCGGGCGCCCAGCCCCGCAAGCGCGGCCGGTCCTCGGCCTCGCGTCGGCCCAGCGGGCGGGAGCGGCACGACGAGAAGATCACCGTGTACGTGTCCGCCGAGGAGCTGATGGACCTGGAGCACGCGCGCCTGGTGCTCCGCGGCGAGCACGGCCTGGCCGTCGACCGCGGGCGGATCGTCCGCGAGGCGGTCGCCGTGGTGCTGGCCGACCTGGAGTCCCGCGGGGACGCGAGCATTCTCGTACGTCGGCTGCGTGGGCGGTAGGCGGTAGCCTGCGGGGCCATGACCTCGAACGACGCTCCCGTCCCCGGCGGTGCCGCCGGCCGTCGGCGTGCGCTCGGCCGGGGACCGGGGACGACTGCTCCGCAGGCCGAACCGGAGGCTCCCGTGGAGGAGTTTCCGGTGCTCGTGCAGGAGCCCCCTGCGGAGGAGCCTTCGGTTGTCGCGGAGTCTCCCGCCGTAGAGCCTTCGGTCGTCGAGGAGCCACCTGCCGTAGAGCCTTCGGTCGTCGAGGAGCCACCTGCCGTAGAGCCTTCGGTTGTCGCGGAGTCTCCTGCCGAAGAGCTTCCGGTTGTCGCGGAGCCCCCTGCCGAAGAGCTTCCGGTTGTCGCGGAGCCCCCTGCCGAAGAGCCTTCGGTTGTCGCGGAGCCCCCTGCCGAAGAGCCTTCAGCTGTTGTCCCGGAGCCTGCGGAGCCCGAGGAACCCTCCGACGGCGTCTTCAAGGTCCGGCTCTCCAACTTCGAAGGGCCCTTCGACCTTCTCCTCCAGCTGATCTCCAAGCACAAGATGGACGTCACCGAGGTCGCGCTGTCCAAGGTGACCGACGAGTTCATGGCGCACATCCGGGCCATGGGGTCGGACTGGGACCTCGACGAGACGACCGAGTTCCTGGTCGTCGCGGCCACGCTGCTCGACCTGAAGGCGGCCCGGCTGCTGCCCTCCGCCGAGGTGGAGGACGAGGCCGACCTCGCGCTTCTCGAAGCCCGGGACCTGCTGTTCGCGCGGTTGCTGCAGTACCGCGCGTACAAGCAGATCGCCGACATCTTCAACCGGCGACTGGACGAGGAGGCCCGGCGCTACCCCCGTACCGTCGGACTCGAGCCCCATCACGCCGAGCTGCTGCCCGAGGTGGTCATCAGCATCGGACCGGAGGGGTTCGCGAAGCTCGCCGTGAAGGCGATGCAGCCCAAGCCCAAGCCGCAGGTGTACGTCGACCACATCCATGCGCCCCTGGTGAGCGTCCAGGAGCAGGCCGGAATCGTGGTCGCCCGGCTGCGGGAGCTCGGCGAGGCCAGCTTCCGGGCCCTCGTCGAGGACACCGACGACACCCTCACCGTCGTAGCAAGATTCCTGGCGCTGCTGGAGCTGTACCGGGAGAAGGCCGTGGCGCTCGACCAGGAGACGGCGCTCGGTGAGCTGATCGTGCGCTGGACCGGCGGGGAGGGCGACGAGACGCCCACGGTGACCGACGAGTTCGACCGGCCGCCCGAGGTGCCCAAGGACGAAGCCAAGGAGAAGAAGGCGTGAGCGAGGAGACCACCGAACTGCCGGCGGGGCTGCGCACCGTCGCCGACCTCGACCTCAAGCCCGCCCTGGAGGCCGTCCTCATGGTGGTGGACGAGCCCGCGACCGAGGAGCACCTCGCGAAGATCCTCCAGCGGCCCAGACGGCAGATCGGGGACGCGCTGCGGGCACTGGCCGACGAGTACGCCGTGCAGGGCCGCGGCTTCGAGCTGCGGCTGATCGCCGGCGGCTGGCGTTTCTACAGCCGGCCCGAGTACGCCGCGGCCGTCGAGGGCTTCGTGCTGGACGGCCAGCAGGCGCGCCTCACCCAGGCCGCCCTGGAGACCCTGGCGGTCGTCGCCTATCGTCAGCCGGTGAGCCGCAGCCGCGTCTCGGCCGTACGAGGAGTCAACTGCGACGGCGTGATGCGGACCCTTCTGCAACGGGGTCTGGTCCAGGAGGCGGGCACGGAACCCGAAACAGGTGCGATCCTGTACACGACGACGAACTACTTTCTGGAGCGGATGGGCCTGCGCGGTCTGGACGAGCTCCCGGAGCTCGCGCCCTTCCTGCCGGAGGCGGAGGCGATCGAGGCCGAGACCCAGGAAGCCGTACCGTCGTTCGATCCGGACGCCCCGGATCCGGACGACGGTCCCACGTCGGCCATGACTGACACGACGACGACGGAACTTTGATGCGAAGCAGCGGCAGCGGTAGCGGCAAGAGCGGTGGGCGCGGTAACTACCGCGGTGCCGGCAACAACAGGGACCAGAAGCAGGGCGGCCAGGGCGGCCGCCCGCGCAAGCCCCGCCCCGAGGAGCGCCGCTACGACGTGGGCCCCGGCGCCACCCCGGACGGTCCGAAGTCCGGTCGTGGCGGCTCCGCGCGCGGGGGTGCCAAGGGCGGGCCGAAGCAGTCCCAGCAGGGCGGGCGCGGCCGTACGGCGCCCGGCAGCTCGCGCGAGTACGACGCGCGGGCCGAGGAGCGCAACCGGGACCGGTACGCGGGCAAGAAGGACGTCAAGCTGCCCAAGACCTTCCCGGGCGCCGAGCAGGAGGGCGAGCGGCTGCAGAAGGTGCTCGCGCGGGCGGGCTACGGCTCCCGGCGCGCCTGCGAGGAGCTGATCGAGCAGGCCCGGGTCGAGGTCAACGGCGAGATCGTCCTCGAGCAGGGCAAGCGCGTCGACCCGGAGAAGGACGAGGTCAAGGTCGACGGCCTGACCGTCGCGACGCAGTCGTACCAGTTCTTCTCGCTGAACAAGCCCGCCGGTGTCGTGTCGACGATGGAGGACCCCGAGGGGCGGCAGTGCCTCGGCGACTACGTCACCAACCGTGAGACCCGGCTCTTCCACGTCGGGCGGCTCGACACCGAGACCGAGGGCGTCATCCTGCTCACCAACCACGGCGAGCTGGCGCACCGGCTGACCCACCCCAAGTACGGCGTGAAGAAGACCTACCTCGCCGCCATCGTGGGCCCGATCCCGCGCGACCTGGGCAAGAAGCTCAAGGACGGCATCCAGCTGGACGACGGGTACGCGCGCGCGGACCACTTCCGCGTCGTCGAGCAGACCGGCAAGAACTACCTGGTCGAGGTCACCCTGCACGAGGGCCGCAAGCACATCGTCCGCCGCATGCTGGCGGAGGCGGGCTTCCCGGTCGAGAAGCTGGTGCGCACCTCCTTCGGGCCGATCACCCTGGGCGACCAGAAGTCGGGCTGGCTGCGCCGGCTGTCGAACACGGAGGTCGGGATGCTGATGAAGGAAGTCGACCTCTGAGCCACACCTGATGTTTCGGCCGGTCCTGGATTCCTCCGGGCCGGCCGATTCGTTTTCGCGTCCCCGCCGGTCTGTATTGCGTGACGGAGGGAGCGCCATGACCACGACGACGGACCGCGACGAGTTCGTACGCCTGACGGACCCGTACCGGCGAGAGCTGCTCGCGCACTGCTACCGGATGCTGGGCTCGGTCGACGAGGCCGAGGACCTGGTGCAGGAGACGTATCTGCGGGCCTGGCGGTCCTACGAAGGCTACGAGGGCCGCGCCTCGCTGCGGACCTGGCTGCACCGGATCGCCACCAACACGTGTCTGACGGCGCTGGAGAGCCGCGCGAGGCGTCCGCTGCCCGCGGGGCTCGGCGGGCCCTCACAGGCGCCTGAGGAGCCGCTGAGGGCCCCTGCGACGGACGTTCCGTGGCTCCAGCCGCTGCCCGACTCGCTCGTCGACCCGGCGACCGTCGTGGCCGCCCGCGGCAGCCTGCGGCTCGCACTGGTCGCCGCGCTGCAGCAGCTGCCCGCGCGGCAGCGGGCGGTGCTCATCCTGCGGGACGTGCTGGCCTGGCGGGCGCCCGAGGTCGCGTCCCTGCTGGGGACCTCGACGGCGGCCGTCAAGAGCAGCCTCCAACGCGCGCGTGCCCGGCTCGACGAGGTGGCTCCGGAGGAGGACCTCGTCGTGGAACCCGGGGGCGCGGCCGACCGCGAGGTGCTCGACCGGTACATGGCCGCGTTCGAGCACGCCGACATGGACGCGCTGCTCGAGCTCCTCCAGGACGGTGTCGAGCTGGAGATGCCGCCCAACCTGGAGTGGTTCTGCGGCAAGAAGGACGTGCTGCTGTTCCTGCGGGCCCGTGGGCACGGGGAGGGCCGCTACCGGATGCTGCCCACGCGCGCGAACGGGCAGCCTGCCGTCGTCATGTACGTGCGCGGGGTGGACGGCGTGCTGCGGGCGCACTCGGTGCAGGTGCTCACGGTGGAGGGCGCAACGCTGGCGCGGATCACGGCCTTCATCGACACCGAGCAGGTCGTGCGCTTCGGTTTTCCCCGGGTGCTGTCATGAACTGCGGGGAGCTGCTGGAGCGTTCGCTCGCGTACGCACTGGGGAGCGTCGTCGAGGTGGGGTCCGGGAGCCTGGAGCGCGGCACACCTTGCGCCGACTGGGACCTGGCGGAGCTGCTCGGGCATCTCGACGACTCGTTGGACGCCCTGCACGAGGGGCTGACCGGCGGGCGGATCGGGCTGGTCCCCCGGGAGCCGGGGAGCGTCGACCTCGCGTGCGCGTTCCGTACGCGCGCGGGTGCCGTGCTCGGCGCCTGGGCGGCCGGGCCCGGGGAGCGGGTCCTGGTGGGCGAACTGCCGCTGGATGTGCGGGTGATGGCCGCCGTGGGCGCCGTGGAGATCACCGTGCACGGGTGGGACGTCGCCCAGGCGTGCGGGCGGCCGCGCCCCATACCGGGCTCCCTCGCGGCCGAGCTGCTGCCGGTGGCGCGGTGCGTGGTGGCGGAGGAGGACCGGGGTGTGCGGTTCGCCGCGCCGGTCGCCGTACCGGCGTGCGCGCGGCCCGACGCCCGGCTGCTGGCGTTTCTGGGGCGGTGCGATTCCTTTCCGGGGTGAGGGTGGTCTGCCTTCCGTGAGCGACCTCAAGAGCTCACGGAAGGAACTCCCGTCATGACCGACACACTCGGTGTCTCCGTACGAAAGCCACCCGTCGAACAGGCCGTCCCGCCCCGACGCGTCTGGACCGTCGTCCTCGCCGGGCTCGGCGCCCTGCTGTGCTCGCTCGACATTGTGGTCGTCGCCACCGCGCTGCCCGCGCTGCGGGCCGATTTCGGGGCGAGCCTGTCGGACCTGGAGTGGACGATCAACGCCTACAACCTGGTCTTCGCCTGTCTGACCCTGACCGGCGCCGCGCTCGGCGACCGGTTCGGGCGGCGGCGGATGTACATCGTCGGGCTCGCCGTCTTCACGCTGGGCTCCGTCGCCTCCGCGCTGTCGAACGGCCCGGGCCAGCTCATCGGCGCACGCGTGGTGCAGGGTGCCGGGGCGGCCGTACTGCTGCCGCTCACCCTGACCCTGATCAGCGAGGCGTTCCCGGCCGAGAAGCGGGGCGTCGCGATCGGCGTCTGGGGCGGGGTGACCGGACTCGGTGTCGCCGCCGGGCCCGTGCTCGGCGGAGCCGTCACCGAGGGCCTTTCCTGGCAGTGGATCTTCTGGCTGAACGTGCCGATCGGGCTCGCGATGCTGCCCCTGGCCGCCACCAAACTCCGTGAGAGCTACGGCACCCGGCCCCAACTCGATCTCGTGGGGCTGGTGTTGGCGGCCGTAGGAGTGACGGGCCTGGCCTGGGCGCCGGTGCGGGCGCCGCAGGCCGGCTGGGGGAGCGCCGAGGTGCTGGGCGCGCTGGCCGCCGGGATCGTGTTCGTGGCGGCCTTCCTCGCCTGGGAGCGCAGGGGTGCCCGCTACCCGATGCTGCCGCTCGCGCACTTCCGGCGGCGCGGCTTCTCCACCGCCAACGCGGTGGCGTTCCTGCTCTTCGGCTCCCTGCTGGGCGCCCTGTTCATGATCACGCAGCTCTTCCAGACCGGGCTCGGCTACTCCCCGCTGGAGGCGGGCGTGCGCATCCTCGTGTGGAACGCCATGCCGCTGCTGGTCGCGCCGGTCGCGGGCGCACTCGCGGACCGGTTCGGCACCCGGCCGTTCATGTTCGTCGGCCTGCTGCTGCAGGCCACCGGGCTCGCACTGCTGGCCTCGCAGGTCGAACCGGGCGTCGGATACGGACAGTTGGTCGTCCCGTTGATCATCGCCGGCATCGGCATCTCGATGGTGTTCCCGAGCGTCGCGAACGCCGTGACGTCGTCCGTCCCGCTCGGCGAGGCGGGCGTCGCGGCCGGCGTCAACAACGCCATGCGCGAGCTGGGCGGAGTCTTCGGAGTCGCCGTCGCCGCCCTGGTCTTCACGCAGTACGGCGGCTACGGCTCGCCCGCCGCCTTCCTGGACGGCTGCGCGCCCGCGCTGTGGGTCTCGGCGGGGGCCGCGGGAGCCGGGGCGGTGGTGGCGGCGTTCGCGCCGTCCCGCACGCGCGCGTGACTCCGCTCCGTGTCGTCGAGCAGATGCCTCATCCGCTCGGCGGCACGGACCGCGGCGGCACCGCAGCAGTTGTTGAACAGGACGTGGAGCTGCTCCACCTGCGCGGCCAGTGCCCGCAACCGG
This sequence comes from Streptomyces sp. NPDC047043, assembly GCF_040644055.1. NCBI lineage: Bacteria > Bacillati > Actinomycetota > Actinomycetes > Kitasatosporales > Streptomycetaceae > Streptomyces > Streptomyces sp. NPDC047043. The sequence continues at coordinate 44,898 of NZ_JBEYVO010000050.1, read as the reverse complement.
GGCAGCCACTCGGCGAGTTCGGCGTCGCCGTAGTCGTACCGGAACCGGTCCTCCTTGCTCCCCGACCCCCAGGCCGCGCTCCGCCCGTGGAACCGCACGACCGACAGCCGCGGCGAGGCGACCGGAGTGACGGGCGGGACGGAGAAGGGGAGCGTCTGCGTCATGTCGACGGCCACGGCGGCCATGTCGTACCGGGTCAGCAGCGCGCGCGTCGCCTCCGCCCACTCCGGCCGCCACCACCCGGGATGGCGGAACTCCACCGAGACGGGCCACCCCCGGGTCCGCTCGGCGCACTCCCGGAGAAACTCCCCGGACCGCTTCCCGGGCCGGAACCACGGCGGCATCTGGAACAGCACACCGCCGAGCCGCCCGGCCGCCCGCAGCGGCGCGATCCCCTCGGCGAACCGCGCCCACACCTCGTCGAGGACCATCGGGTCCCCGGCATCGGGGGGCAGCCCGTCCGGCATCGTGGACTTGCGCGCCGGATGCCCGGTGAGCAGCGAGAACGCCTTCACGTCGAAGACGAAGCCGTCCGGCGTCCGGTCCGCCCACAGTCGGCTGTTGCGGGCGCTCGGCAGCGCGTAGTACGCCGAGTCGACCTCGACGACCGGAAACCGCCCGGCATAGTGCCTGAGCCGCCCCTCCGCGTCGCTGTACCCCGCCGGATACCAGCCGCTGCCGACCAGCGCCCGGTCCGTCCACGAACACGTGCCCACGAGGATCTCGCCCATGGGATGCCGGTTACCCGGGGGTTGTGGAAGCACGCCACCCCTGTTTATAGTCGAGATGACCATTAAGGGGGTGGGGCTCATGGAGTACGACAAGTACGCCTACGAACCCTTCGCCGTCACCGTCGACCTCGCCGTCCTGACGATCCGCGACGGCGCCCTGGACGTGCTGCTCGTCGAGCGTGGCCACGAGCCCTTCGCCGGCCACTGGGCGCTGCCCGGCGGCTTCGTGGAGCCGGACGAGTCCGCGGAGACGGCCGCCCGGCGCGAACTCGCCGAGGAGACCGGCCTGTCGGACGTCACGGGCCTGCACCTGGAGCAGCTGCGCACCTACAGCGAGCCCGACCGCGACCCCCGGATGCGGGTCGTGTCCGTCGCGTTCACCGCGCTGCTGCCCGACGCGCCGGAGCCGCAGGCCGGCAGCGACGCGGCGCGGGCCAGCTGGCTGCCGTACGACTCGGCCGGTCCGCTCGCCTTCGACCACGACCGGATCCTGGCCGACGCCCACGAACGCGTCGGCGCCAAACTCGAGTACACCTGCCTCGCCACCGCCTTCTGCCCGCCCGAGTTCACGCTCGGCGAGCTGCAGCAGGTCTACGAGACGGTCTGGGGCACCGACCTCGACCGGCCCAACTTCCGCCGCAAGGTGCTCGCCACGCCGGGTTTCGTCGAGCCGGTGGCGGGTGCCGCCCGGCTGACCGGCGGGCGCGGCAAACCGGCCGCCCTCTACCGCGCGGGACCGGCCACCGCCCTGCATCCGCCCCTGCTCCGACCGCCCCGGGAAGGACGTCCCGCATGACTGCCACGACCGTCAGGAAACGCGCCGCCACCGGGGCGCTGATCGGGCTTGCCCTCGGGGACGCGCTCGGCTATCCCACCGAGTTCAACGACGTGCCGACGATCCTCGCCAAGCACGGGCCCTGGCGGAAACTGCCACTGCCGAAGCACGCGTTCGTCTCCGACGACACGCAGATGACGCTGGCGGTCGGGCGGGGTCTGCGGACGGCCATGGACCGCGGGGTGCTCGCGCCGATGCGGCTGGAGCGGCCGCTGCGCGAGGAGTTCGTGAACTGGTACCAGTCGCCGGAGAACAACCGGGCGCCGGGCAACACCTGCCTGCGGGCCTGCAGTCTGCTGAAGGACGAGAGCCGTCCGTGGCAGGACGCCAGCCAGATCGGCTCCAAGGGCTGCGGCGCCAACATGCGGGTCGCGCCCATCGGGATCGTCCCCGGCCTGAGCGACGAACAGCGCGCGGGCGCCGCCCAGTTGCAGTCCGCGCTGACGCACGGGCACCCGACGGCGCTCGCCGCGTCCGACCTCACCGCGCGCGCCGTACGGCTGCTCGCGCAGGGTGCCGAGCCGACCGGACTGGTGGGCCTGCTGCGGTCGTACGCCCTCGAGAACCGGTCCCGCTACCACCGGGCGTGGCTCGGCGATCTGTGGACCCGCGCCGAGGACGCGACCCCCGAGGAGTTCATCGCGCGGGGCTGGGACGAGTGCCTGGAGATCCTCGGGCGGCTGCAGGACGCCGTGCGCACCGTCTCGCCGGAGACCGACCCGTGCCTGGCCACCGGCGAGGGCTGGATCGCCGAAGAGGCCCTGGCGACCGGCCTGTTGTGCTTCCTGCTGTTCGTCGACGAACCGGTGACGGCCATCCGCCGGGCCGCCTGCACCTCCGGCGACTCGGACTCCATCGCCTGCCTGACCGGGGCCTTCGCGGGCGCGTACCTGGGCGCCGAGGCCTGGCCCACCGAGTGGGCCGACCGCATCGAGTACCGGGGCGACCTGATGACGCTCGGCGCCCTCTGGGACGCTTGAGCGGTGATCGACGCCCTGGACATCGACCTGACGCCGGTGGTCGCCGAACAGCCCGACCCGGTGCTGTTCGCGACCGTCTCCGGCGCGCACCTCTACGGCTTCCCGTCGCGCGACTCGGACGTGGACCTGCGGGGCGTGCACCTGCTGCCCACGGCCGACCTGGTGGGTCTGCGGGAGCCGGACGAGACCCGCTCCCGGATGTGGGACCGCGACGGCGTCGAGATGGACCTGGTCACACACGACCTGCGCAAGTTCGTACGGCTGATGCTGCGCCGCAACGGCTATGTGCTGGAGCAGCTGCTCTCGCCCCTGGTCGTGCACACGACGGAGGCGCACCGCGAGTTGGCCGCGCTCGCGCCCGGCGTGCTCACCAGCCACCACGCCCACCATTACCGGGGATTTGCGAACACCCAGTGGCGGCTGTTCGAGAAGACCGGCGAACTCAAGCCGCTGCTCTACACCTTCCGGGTCCTGCTGACCGGCATCCATCTCATGCGCAGCGGCGAGGTGCAGGCCCATCTGCCCACGCTGTTGGGTGAGTTGGCCGCCCCCGCCTATCTGCCGGAGCTGATCACGGCGAAGGCGGCGCAGGAGCACGGGGACGCCGACGTCGACCACGCGCGCGTGCGCGACGACGTCGAGCGGCTGCACGGAGTGCTGGACGAGGCGCAGGAGGCCTCGGCCCTACCCGACGCCCCGGCCGTGTACGACGCCCTGCACGACTTCGTCGTACGGATCCGGCTGGAGCGCTGAGGCGCGGCGCACCCGGACGAGGAAGTCCTCCACGCGGCGCCGGTCCGGGTCCTCGGGGAGCGGGCTGCGGCGGGACGCCTCGTCCGCCTCGGCCGCCAGGCGGTTCATCCACGACTCGACCTCGGGCCACGGGAGTTCGCCGCGTTTCACCGCGAGCAGCGGCTCGCGCTGGTCGCCGACGTCGATGGTGAGGGCGCCCGTGCGCAGCAGGTCGCGGGAGCTCATCAGCAGGCGCAGCAGGTGCATCGCGTGCTTCCAGCGCGGGGCGCCGTGCGTGCGGACGTGGGCCTCCAGCTTCTTGCGCTGGCCGAGCGCATAGCGCGCGAACGTCTCGTGGGCCCGGCGGGAGAGGAACGCGTCGCGCAGGGCGAGGAGTTCACGGCCCGTGTCGTCGACGTACTCCACGAGCGGGGAGTGCAGGCACTCCAGGATGTTCGGGTTCGCCCGCAGGGCCAGCTCGCAGAAGCGCTCCAGCTCCCAGCCGAACTGCTCCTCGGCCGGTCCCTCGACATGCATCGGCGGCTTCTCGAAACGCCAGAACAGGGGCGTGGGGGCGAGGAACACGCCCCGGCGATCGGTGTCGCTGCCGTCCGTCGCCAGACCGAAGGCGCGCGAGCCCATCACGCAGGCGTAGATCGTGTGGTCACGTACCAGGGTCTCGGGTTGCATGCACGGGACAGTACGCGGACCGGTCACGCCAGGCGGATCGAATTTCCGTCCACCTTGATCTGCTCCGCGGGCAGCGGCTTCGCCGCGGGACCCTTGGCCACCGAGCCGTCCGCGATGTGGAACTCGCTCTTGTGGCACGGGCAGTGGATGATGCCGTCCGAGATCGTGCCCACCGTGCAGCCCTGGTGCGTGCAGACCGCCGAGAAGGCCTTGAAGTCGTCCTTCTTCGGCTGCGTGACCACGACCTTCTCCTCCTTGAAGATCTTGCCGCCGCCGACCGGGATCTCCGACGTCTTCGCCAGCTCCTGCCCGGCGGAGGCGTTCGCGGAGGACGATCCCGAGTCCCCGCCGTTGTCGCCGTACTTGCTGCAGCCCGCGGCGAGCGTCACCGCGCCCGTCGCGAGGAGAACCGTGCGCCGCGTCGAGCGGTGGGTCATGTCGTCACTCCGAAGGTGCGGAAGAACCAGAGGGCGGAGGTCAGCCAGAGAAGCGTGAGAACGGTGAAGACCAGCCCGCCGACGAGCGGCAGAAGCCAGCCGGGAAGCCGCTCCCAGCGGAGCAGCAGCATCTTGGCGCTGAAGACACCGAAGAAGAAGCAACCCAGGACAGAGTGCCACAAAACACGCGTTTCATATGTCTGGTAGCCGAGCGCATACAGGCAGTGCACCGCGACCGGCACCGCCACCAGGAACGCGATTCGGCCCGACCAGCGGTGCAGCTTCGAGGCCCAGCGCGGGCCCGGCAGCTTGCCGTACATCATGAAGGCGCTGACCAGCTGGACGAGCGCGAAGAAGAACGCGGTCGTCGCCAGCCACGACTTCACCGCGCCCGTGCTGCTGAACCCCGCGATGTTGAAGGCGGTCCCCGCCGGGTCGTGGATCTTGCCGTAGGCGCCGAGGGCGACCGCCACCGCGCCGGCGACCAGGGCCGGGATCAGGTAGCGGGCGGGGCTCGGGGCGCGATGGGACGGCTGCTGGGGCGGGAAGCTCTGCGTGGCGGCGTTCGGGTCGACGGTCATGTCGGCTCCCTGAGGCAGAAGGAGAGGATCAGGGCGTTACGGGACGTGCCGTGAGCTGCTGTCCGTCGACCGTCACCGCACCCGACTCCGGGTCGATGGGCGGCGCGGCCGAGGGTTCGTCGTCGCGGGTCACGATGCCGACCTGCTTCCCGCCCGGCAGGACGATCCAGCCGCCGACGATCCTGGCGCCGGCCACCTGGCTGTTCGCCCGGTACAGCCCGGACGGCTTCTTGGCCTTGTCGATGGTGAAGGGGTAGTGCCCGCCGCCGACGTCGGCCGTGCCGCGGATCAGCGTGCTCCCCTTCACCGTGGCGTTCAGCTTCGCGCCGTCCTTGCCGGTGAGCCGCATGCTGCCGTCGTCCTGCACGTCGCCCTTCAGCCAGGACTCGATGTTGTGGCCGTCGCAGAAGTACGCGATCGCCTTGCCGTCACGCAGTGAGATCGCCACGGCGGAGGAGTCGTCGTCGGTGCGGCCGGTGTAGACGCCCTTGGGCGCGGCCGTCCGTGACGGGGAGGGGCTGGGCGACGTGGTCGTCGCGGACGGCCTCGGTGTTGCCGTGACGGCCGGTGACTCCTCCTTGTACGTGGACGACGCGGTCTTCGTCCCCGTCGTCGCATTGAGCGACAGCATGAACAGGCCGACCAGCAGTCCCGCGAGCAAGGTCAGCAGCGGTCCAGGACGCTTCATTCAGGGCCTCCCCCGAGGCGAGTTTCCTGCCATGAGAGCGGACCGGCGGGCCCGGCGTAAAGAGGCGCACGGGATGCACTCGTCCCAAGTAGCGGAATAGAGACATTCGGGTGACATTGTCGTAGATCGTCGGGCCGTCTCAGCGGGCGGGCGCCGTGCGTCCGTCCGACGCGGGCTGACTAGGCTGGACGGTCGAAGAGCCGATACGTACATCAAGGAGCAAAGCCGTGGCGGTACGAGCGGTGCGTGGAGCCGTCCAGCTCGAACGGGACGAGGCCGGGCACATGGACGAGCAGGTCGGAGCCCTGCTCACCGCCATCCTCGAGCGGAACGAGCTGACGGGCGACGACCTGATCAGCATCTGGTTCACGGCCACGCCCGACCTGCACAGCGACTTCCCGGCGGCCGCCGCGCGCAAGCTCGGCATCGTCGACGTCCCGCTGATCTGCGCCCAGGAGCTGGACATCGAGGGCGCCATGCCCCGCGTCGTCCGCGTCCTCGCGCACATCGAGTCCGACCGGCCCCGCACCGAGATCGCGCACGTCTACCTCGGCACCGCGGCCGCCCTGCGCAAGGACATCGCCCAGTGAGAACCGCCCTCGTCATCGGCACCGGCCTCATCGGTACGTCCGCCGCGCTCGCCCTGTCCCGGCGTGGCGTCGTCGTCCACCTCGCCGACCACGACCCCGAGCACGCCCGTACGGCGGCCGCGCTCGGCGCCGGCACGGACGAGACGCCCGACGGGCCGGTCGACCTCGCGATCGTCGCCGCGCCGCCCGCCCACGTCGCCGGGGTGCTCGCGGACGCCATGCGCCGGGGCGTGGCCCGCGGCTACCTCGACGTGGCCAGCGTCAAGGGAGGCCCGCGCCGCGAGCTGGAGGGGCTGGGCCTGGACCTGTCCGCGTACATCGGCACGCACCCCATGTCCGGCCGCGAGAAGTCCGGCCCGCTGGCCGCCACCGCCGACCTCTTCGAGGGCCGCCCCTGGGTGCTGACGCCGACCCGCGACACCGACACCGAGGTGCTGAACCTCGCCCTGGAGCTGGTCTCGCACTGCCGGGCGGTCCCGGTGGTCATGGACGCCGACGCCCACGACCGTGCGGTGGCGCTGGTCTCGCACATGCCGCACCTGGTCTCCAGCATGGTCGCCGCGCGTCTGGAGAACGCCGAGGAGGCCGCCGTACGGCTGTGCGGGCAGGGCATCAGGGACGTGACCCGGATCGCCGCCTCCGACCCCCGGATGTGGCTCGACATCCTGTCCGCGAACCCCGGTCCGGTCGCCGACCTGCTCTCCGACGTCGCCGCCGACCTGGAGGAGACGGTCGAGGCGCTGCGGTCCCTGCAGTCCTCCGACGAGGCCAAGCGCGGTGAGGGCGTCGCCGGGATCGAGGACGTCCTGCGGCGCGGCAACGCCGGACAGGTCCGCGTCCCGGGCAAGCACGGCTCCGCTCCGCGCACCTACGAGGTCGTGGCGGTGCTGATCGACGACCAGCCCGGTCAGCTGGCCCGCATCTTCGCGGACGCGGGGATGGCCGGGGTCAACATCGAGGACGTACGCATCGAGCACGCGACCGGTCAGCAGGCGGGCCTGGTGCAGCTGATGGTGGAGCCGAAGGCGGCGCCGGTGCTGACGGCGGCACTGCGCGAGCGGGGCTGGGCGCTCCGGCAGTGATCTTCCCGATGATCCGCCTGTAAGAGGGGCCCCGGGAGGCCGGTAACCTTGTGCAGGGCACGATCGCGCCCCACACACCCACCGCACCGCACCAGGAAGGTGTCCCCCCGTGGAAAACGGCGCCGCCCAGCCAGTGATCGTCGCCATCGACGGTCCCTCCGGCACCGGCAAGTCGAGCACGTCGAAGGCCGTCGCCGCGCAGCTCGGCCTGAGCTACCTGGACACCGGCGCCCAGTACCGGGCGATCACGTGGTGGATGGTGAACAACGGGATCGACATCGACGACCCGTCCGCGATCGCCGCCGTGGCCGGCAAGCCCGAGATCGTCTCCGGCACCGACCCGGCCGACCCTACGATCACCGTCGACGGCACCGACGTCGCCGCCCCGATCCGCACCCAGGAGGTCACCTCCAAGGTCAGCGCCGTCAGCGCGGTGCCGGAGGTGCGGGCCCGGATCACCGAGCTGCAGCGCTCGATCGCCACCGGCGCCGAGCCGGGCATCGTCGTCGAGGGCCGCGACATCGGTACGACGGTGCTGCCCGACGCCGACCTGAAGATCTTCCTCACCGCGTCGCCGGAGGCGCGCGCCGCCCGCCGCAGCGGAGAGCTGAAGGGCGCCGACGTGCACGCCACCCGCGAGGCGCTGATCAAGCGCGACGCGGCCGACTCCAGCCGCAAGACCTCGCCGCTCGCCAAGGCGGACGACGCGGTCGAGGTGGACACCACTGAGCTCACCCTCGCGCAGGTCATCGAGTGCGTCGTCACCCTCGTCGAGGAGAAGCGGGCCGGGAAGTGACCGAGGCCACTTCAGCCAAGGCTGCTTCGGAGCGGGGTGCCGAGGTCGGGCGGCGCATCGGCGTCGGCCTGATGTACGGGCTGTGGAAGCCGCGCGTGCTCGGCGCCTGGAGGGTGCCCGCGACCGGTCCGGCGATCCTCGCCGTCAACCACTCCCACAACATCGACGGCCCGATGGTCATGGGTGTGGCGCCCCGGCCGACGCACTTCCTGATCAAGAAGGAGGCGTTCGTCGGCCCGCTCGACCCGTTCCTGCTGGGCATCGGCCAGCTGAAGGTGGACCGGTCGGTCGCCGACCGGGGGGCGATCACCCAGGCCCTCGACGTGCTGTCGGCCGGGGGAGTCCTCGGCATATTCCCCGAGGGCACCCGCGGCGAGGGCGACTTCGCCTCCCTGCGCGCCGGCCTCGCCTACTTCGCCGTGCGCAGCGGCGCCCCGGTCGTCCCGGTCGCCGTACTGGGAAGTTCCGAGCGGCCCGGGCGGTTGATTAAGGCGCTGCCTCCGCTGCGCAGCCGTATCGACGTCGTCTTCGGCGACCCCTTCGAGGCGGGCGACGGAAGCGGACGGCGTACGCGCAAGGCGCTCGACGAGGCGACCGAACGCATCCAGAAGCAGCTCACCGCGCACCTGGAAAACGCCAGGCGGCTGACCGGCCGCTAGGCAACACTAAGTAGTGGATCAACCCGGAGAAACCGGGTGTTCCACCGATCACCACGATGAACGACGAGGTACGGACTTCATGAACGACCACATCCACTCCGACGGCTCGGGCGAGCAGCACGACCACGGAGCGCTTGGCGATGCCGAGTACGCGGAGTTCATGGAGCTCGCCGCGGAAGAGGGCTTCGACCTCGAGGACGTCGAGGGCGCCATCGAGGCGGCCGGGCACGGGCCGCTGCCCGTCCTCGCCGTCGTCGGCCGGCCGAACGTCGGCAAGTCGACTCTCGTCAACCGCATCATCGGGCGCCGCGAGGCCGTCGTCGAGGACAAGCCCGGCGTCACCCGCGACCGCGTGACCTACGAGGCCGAGTGGGCGGGCCGCCGCTTCAAGGTCGTCGACACCGGCGGCTGGGAGCAGGACGTCCTCGGCATCGACGCCTCCGTGGCCGCGCAGGCCGAGTACGCGATCGAGGCCGCCGATGCCGTCGTGTTCGTGGTCGACGCCAAGGTCGGCGCGACCGACACCGACGAGGCGGTCGTACGACTGCTGCGCAAGGCCGGAAAGCCCGTGGTGCTGGCCGCCAACAAGGTCGACGGGCCCAGCGGCGAAGCGGATGCCGCGTACCTGTGGTCCCTCGGTCTCGGCGAGCCGTACCCCGTCTCCGCCCTGCACGGCCGCGGCACCGGCGACATGCTGGACGCCGTCCTCGAGGTCCTGCCGACCGCACCCCAGCAGACCTTCGGCGGCGCCGGAATCGGCGGTCCGCGCCGTATCGCCCTGATCGGCCGCCCGAACGTCGGCAAGTCCTCCCTCCTGAACAAGGTGGCGGGCGAGGAGCGCGTGGTCGTCAACGAAATCGCGGGCACCACCCGCGACCCGGTCGACGAGCTCATCGAACTCGGCGGTGTCACCTGGAAGTTCGTCGACACCGCCGGCATCCGCAAGCGTGTCCACCTCCAGCAGGGCGCCGACTACTACGCCTCGCTGCGCACCGCGGCCGCCGTGGAGAAGGCCGAGGTGGCGGTCATCCTGATCGACGCCGCCGAGTCCATCTCGGTCCAGGACCAGCGCATCGTGACGATGGCCGTCGAGGCCGGGCGCGCGATGGTCATCGCGTACAACAAGTGGGACACCCTCGACGAGGAGCGCCGCTACTACCTGGAGCGGGAGATCGAGACCGAGTTCGGCCAGGTGGCGTGGGCGCCGCGGGTCAACGTCTCGGCGCGCACCGGCCGGCACATGGAGAAGCTGGTCCCCGCGATCGAGACCGCGCTCGCCGGCTGGGAGACCCGCATTCCGACGGGTCGTCTCAACGCCTTCCTCGGCGAGCTGGTCGCCGCCCACCCGCACCCGATCCGCGGCGGCAAGCAGCCGCGCATCCTGTTCGGCACCCAGGCCGGCACCAAGCCCCCGCGGTTCGTGTTCTTCGCCTCCGGCTTCATCGAGGCGGGCTACCGGCGCTTCATCGAGCGACGGCTGCGCGAGGAGTTCGGCTTCGAGGGGACGCCGATCCACATCTCGGTGCGGGTGCGCGAGAAGCGCGGCAACAAGAAGAAGTGACAAGCACAGGCAAAGGCGGAGGGGCGGCCCCAGCAGGGGCCGCCCCTCCGCCTTTGCCGGCCTTCAGATGCCGCTGCGCCCCGGCGGCAGCGCGGCCGGCACATGGTGCATCCCCGTGGCCTGCTGCCCGGTGTGCCCGACGCGCTGCCAGTTCGACTGCTGCCGCGCGCTGAAGGCCCCCGCGCTGTAGGCGCTGTACGAGCTGCTGAACGTCCCCGGCCGGTGTCCTCCGCGCGAGTGCGCACTGGTCGGGATGTTCCCGAAGGCGGTGAACCCCAGATCCTCCTCGCCGCTGCGGTCACCCGGCAGGGTGCGGAAGGACATGACGTACTCGGCGTAGAGCGCGTCGTAGATCGGCGTGGCCGAGGGGCCGCCCGAGGCGTCCTGGGCCGAGCGTGCGGACGGGATCGGCGGAAGGGGCTGGCGGCGGGGAACGTCGTATGCGTGCACGTATGTCCAAACGACACCGAACTTCAAGGGATGCGGTTCGGACGTGGCCCTTTGGGCGCAGTCACGTGCCCGCGAGAGGCATTGCGGCACCGACCAACTTCCCGTTCGCGGCGGCCTTGTCGAGCGCGTCCCGCAGCAGGTCCTCCCGGGGCTGACGCCCGATCGACCCCACGGGCGCCGCGAACATCAGCACCTGCTGGTGCTTGTTCGCTGCGGCCCGCCACGGCTCGGTCACCTGCAGCGGCTGGTGTGCCTGCCACCAGGCCACCGGCTGTCCGCCGTTCGACCCGGGCTGCAGCACCGCGTGCAGCTGCCCCATGGCCAGCAGCACCGACCACCCGTGCAGCACGGGCGGCACCTCCGCCAGCTCCGTCAGCGGCATGAACCCCTGCTCGATCAGCAGCGGCAGGAAGTCGTCGCCGGCTGCCGTCGCGCCCGGCCGCACGATCGGCGCCGTCGGCTCCACGACCAGCGCCGGGTGCAACTCCCCGGCGATCAGGACGAGCCCGCTGGTGACGCCGAGCACGGCCTGCTCGGGGACGACCTGCGAGGGGTCGAGGTCCACGCTGTCCCCGGAGATGGACTTCACGGCCCCGCGCAGCTGCTCCTCGGTGACCTGGACGACCTGCGAGGGCAGGCAGGTGGCGTGGGCGAAGGCGAGGACGGCGGTCTCCTCGCCGATGAACAGGACGGTGCTGGTGCGCTCCTGTTCGGAGTCGCCCGGGGTGCGGCAGGAGGTGCAGTCGTAACTGCCCGGGGCGTTCTCTCCGGCGAGCAGCCGGTCGGCCTCTTCGTCGCCGATCTCGGCACGTACCTCGTCGCTGACGTCGAGCATGCGCGGCACGGGTGACTCCCTCGGGAAGCGGTGCCCGGGTGGGTCCCGGACTCATGAAGAAGACAACGGGCGATCTGTGGCGGGAGTCACGCTCCAGGGCGAACGGAATCGAACCATCCACCGCGCAGGGTCACCGCAGGTGCGGAATCGGGCACTCACCGTCAATTCCTTGGAAATCCAAGGAAGTTGGTTGCGTGAAGTGGGTCACAGATCATCGAGGGCCTTGGTCGACAAATCAGGAAATCAGCGAATGAAGTGGGTGGCCGGAAATAGCCGATACCCGAGGTAACGGCGAACTGGCCTGTAATGACAAGCAGTTGGTTGCTGTCGACCTCACCAGCTCCCTACATTCCTCGGCCGTGTGCAACGAGCACCGCTCGGGAACGTCCGCCGGCCGCACCAAGCCAGCTCACCGCACCACCCTCCGGCGGACGGGGCGGAGCGCGACGAACTGCCCATGTGCAGTGAGTGCGCCCCGCCTTGGGGGACCCCGAGTGCTTCGAGAGGGAATTTCATGTCCGAGTGTGCCGATACCAACCGCGACAACGTTCGTAAGACGCAGGCTCGTACGACGGCGGTCCTCGCCGGGGCGGCACTGCTCGCGCCCCTCGGACTGCTGGCCGCGACCGGCAACGCAGCGGCGGCGGACGGCGGAGTGTGGGACCGCATCGCCCAGTGCGAGAGCGGCGGCAACTGGCACATCAACACCGGCAACGGCTACTACGGCGGACTGCAGTTCTCCGCCGGCACCTGGCGCGCGTACGGCGGCACGGCCTACGCGTCGACCGCCGACAAGGCCTCCAAGGGGCAGCAGATCGCCGTCGCCACCAAGGTCCAGCGCGCCCAGGGATGGGGCGCATGGCCGGTCTGTTCGGCACGGGCTGGAGCGTACGGCAGCGCACCCGCCGCCTCCTCCGGTTCTACGACGACCAAGTCCTCGGAGTCCACCAAGGCAGCCCCGTCGAAGCCGTCGAAGGCGCCGGCACGCGACGCGGGCCACACGACTCGCGGCGCGTCCCGCGGCGACTACACCGTCCGCCAGGGCGACACCCTGAGCAGGATCGCCGCCCGGCACGGGACCACCTGGCAGCAGCTGTACGCCGCCAACAAGGCCGTCATCGGCGGCGATCCCGACCTGATCGTGCCCGGGCAGCAGCTCGAACTCTGAGTCGCTCCCCCCTGACCCGGGCACGGGGCCCCGTCCGGTCGTCCGACCGGGTGGGGCCCCTCGGCGCACCGGACGCGCCGGGGCGGCCGCCCGCCACGCACTGCTTAGCGTGGGCCGATGATCCGCACGCACCGCACGTCGATCGCCCTGGCCCTCACCGTCGCCGCCGCCCTGCTCGGCGCCCTCGCCCCCGTCGCCGCCCACGCGGCACCGCCACCGCCGCAGCCGGGAGCGCTTCCCGTGAGCATCTCCTACGACTGCGCCAAGGACGACTGGCCCTGGGGCTGCATGGCGGAGTGCGAGAGCGGCGGGCGCTGGGACGCCAACACCGGGAACGGCTTCTACGGAGGCCTGCAGTTCGGTCTGCCCACCTGGAAGGCGTACGGCGGGCTGAAGTACGCCGAACGCCCGGATCTCGCCACCCGCAAGGAGCAGATCGCCGTCGCCAAGAACGTACTGGCCGCGCAGGGCTGGCAGGCCTGGCCCGTCTGCGCCGAGCGGTACCAGCTCCGAGGTCGCGTGCACACGGTGCGGCCCGGTGACTCGCTCGTGGCGATCGCGAGCAGGTACGGCGTCAAGGGCGGCTGGCGAGAGCTCTACAAGGCCAACAAGGACATGGTCGGCGCCCGCCCGGACCGGCTGAACGTGGGCACGCTGCTGGTCATCCCGAAGGGCTCGACCCGCGCCGGGGAGCCGCACCGGGCCCCCGCGCTGTTCGGCCCGCCCCTGCACGTCGCTCCCACTCGCCCGCCTCTCCGCTGAACTCGACGGCGCCGCGCCGCAGTTCGTACACCACGACCGTCGCCCCGCCCTGCAGCCCGGGCGGCAGCCGCTGCTCGGCGACGACCACGCACGCGTCCAGGGCGGCCAGCAGTTCGTACGTGCGGGCCGCGACCGTGGGCGACATGCCCTGCGCGGGTTCGTCGACGAGCACCACGCGCGCGCGTGCCAGCAGGGCGCGGGAGAGGGCGAGCATGCGCTGCTCACCGCCGGAGAGGGTGCCGGCGCGCCGCTGCAGCAGGGGCCGCAGCTGCGGAAAGGCGTCGAGGGCGAAGTCGTAGTCCCTTGCGGCCAGTTCGAGGTTCTCGTGCACGGTCAGGGAGCCGAAGACGGCCTGTCGCTCGGGGACCAGGCACAGTCCGCGGCGGGCCCGCTCGTACGCGGGCATCCGGCTCACGTCGGTGCCGTCCCACACGACCGCGCCCCCGGACAGCGGTACGGTCCCGGCCAGCGCGCGCAGGGCGGTCGTACGGCCGGAGCCGTTGCGGCCCAGCAGGACCGTGAGGCCGGGGCCGGGGGCGGCGAGGGTGACGCCGTGCAGGGCCTCCAGGGGGCCGTAGCGCACGCGCGCGTGGTGCAGGGAGACGCCGCTCATGGGCCGACCTCGTCCAGTACGTGGTCCGGCGGGCCGGAAGCGATGATGCGGCCCGCGGTCATGACATGCACGACGTCGGCGAGGTCGGCGACCAGGTCGAGGTCGTGCTCCACGACGAGCAGGGCGGTGCCGTCGGCGGCCAGGGCCTTCAGGATGCGGGCCATCGCGGCGACCTCGGCGCTGTCCAGTCCGGCGGCGGGTTCGTCGAGGAGCAGTACGCGGGGGTTGCCCGCGAGGGCTCTGGCCAGTTCTACGCGGCGCAGCGTGCCGGTGGGGAGTTCGGCGGCGGGCAGTGTGCGTACCGGGCCGTCGAGGGCGAGCAGGCGGAGGGTGCGCTCGACGGCTGCCGGGTCGTGTACGCGGCCCTGTTCGGCACCTACGTGGACGTTTTCGGCGACGGTCAATGACGGGAAGACGGCGAGTTGTTGGAAGGTGCGGGCGATGCCGAGGCGGGTTCGGGCGTGTGCGGGCCGGTGTGTGACGTCGTGGTTGCCGAAGCGGACCTGTCCGTGGGTGGGGCGGAGCGTGCCTGCCAGGCAGTGGAACAGGGTGCTCTTTCCGGCGCCGTTGGGGCCGATGATGGCTGCGATCTTGCCTGGGTGGATGTCCAGGTCGACGTTGTCCAGTGCTGTGAAGCCGCCGTAGCGGGCTTGTAGGGCGCGGGCTTTGAGGGTGGGCACCCGGCCTTCTGCCGGGTTTGTGTTCCCGCCCGTACCACCCGTGCGACTTTCGTGGTCGGGTGCGGGTGGCCCCTGTGGGGGCCCAGCGCCGTCGGCGGCTGCCGGGCGTGGCTCGGTGGGTGCGAGCGGTGGCTCTGGGGATGCCGTCCTCCCGGCCGGCTCGTGGCCGGCCGTCGCTGTCACCCCCGCCAACGCCGGTCGCCGTGCCGTCCGTTGGTGCGGCGGCCGTAGGTGCGCCCGTGCGCGTTCGCCCGCCGTCGTCAGGCTTGCCCTCCGGCGCAGCCGCAGGCGTCCGGCCGCCGTTCGCAGCGCCTCGTAGGGGCCCCCGGGGAAGCGTCCCACCAGTACCGCCAACACCCCGATCAGTGCCGCCGCCACCCCGCCCCGCGCGCCCGAGTCGAGGCCCACCAGGAGTGCGGCCGCGAGCAGGGCGCCCAGGGTGCTGTCGGCGCCCAGTACCACCACCGCGGCGAACCAGAGCAGGCCGCGTACGGGGTCGTAGGCGCCGGGGTCGAAGGCGCGCAGGCCCATGCCGAGCATGCCGCCGCCGAGTGCGGCCAGGGCGGCACCCGAGACGAAGGCCAGGAGTTTCAGGGAGGGGACCTGGACGCCTGCCGCCGAGGCGCCCGACTCGTGGTCCCGCATGGCCGCGAGGGCGCGGCCCGTACGACCCCTGCGCAGAGCGCGCGTGGCGACCAACGCGGCTGCCAGCAGGGCGAGTTCGAGGACGTAGTACGCGCGGTCGCCGTCGAAGCCCGCCGGGCGGTCCAGGGTGAGGCCGGATGTCGCGTAGGGCTGGGCGAAGACGAAGCGGCTCACCCCGACGCCCACCGCGAAGGTCGCCAGGGCGAGGGCGAGGCCCTGGCGGCTGATCGCCGGCCAGCCGGTCAGGAGGCCCAGGGGGGCCACCAGGACCACCGCCAGCGCCAGCGCGGCCAGTTCCGGGAGGCGGGGCAGGCCCGGGAAGCGGCCGGCCGCGAGCAGGGCCGTGAACAGGGCTCCCAGGCCCGCGTACGCCGCCTGGCCGAGGGAGATCTGGCCGCCGCGGCCGGTGACCACCACCAGGGAGAGCAGGACCACGCCCAGCGCCGGCACCTGGACCGACGTGTGCAGGTCAGAGCCCGCGAAGCCGAGGGGGAGCAGGAACAGGACCACCGCCACGATCCATGCGCCCGGCGGGGTCGGCACGCGCGCGGTGGCCGTGCGAGGCAGGCCGTCACGCGTGCCGACGCGGGGGAGCACCAGGGCCGCCACCAGCAGCGCGACCACGAACAGGTTCGCCCCCACCGCCTGCAGCAGCGGTTCGCCCCAGCCCGACGGATGCAGCCGGGTCAGCTGGCTCTGCGCGACCCCGATGCCGAGGGCCACGACCACGGCCACCGGCAGGTTCCGCATCCGTGCCGCCACCGCGACCGCCACGACCTCCATGACCAGCAGCGGCAGGCCGTAGGGGTCCAGGCGCACGTACGGCGCCAGCAGCACGCCCGTCAGACCCGCCGTGAACGCCCCGAAGGCCCAGCCCGCCGCGGCCACCCGGTCCGCGTCGATGCCGCCGAGCACGGCGAGCTGCCGGTCGTCGACCACTGCCCGCAGCTCCCGCCCGAAGCGGGTCCAGCGGATCACGGTGCCGACGCCGACGGCCAGTACCAGCACGACCGCCAGCTGGCCCCAGGGGTCCTCCGACACCAGCTCCGGCGCGTCGTCCCGGGCCCCCTGGCCCCAGATCAGCGCCGCCCCGCCGACCAGCAGCACGAACACCCCGATGGACGCGACGAGCGTCTGCGCCGGATCGCCGCCCAGGACGGCGAGCGGCCGGAAGACGAAGCGTTCCAGCGCCACCCCGATCGCCGGCGCGAGGAGGACGAGCGTCACCGTCGCCCCCAGCCACAGCGGCCAGCCCCACTCGACCACGCACTGCCGCAGCACATACGCGCACACCATCGCGATCGCGCCGTGCGCGAAGTTGAGCACGCCGGTCGCGCGGTACGTCACGATCAGGCCGATTCCGGTGAGCGCGGCCGCGCTGCCGACGGAGAGGCCGGCGAGCGTGAGGTCGTACGTCAGGGAGGACATCAGTCGGTTTCTTCGGACGGCTCGCAGATGGGGCAGGGGCCCAGCTCGCCGCCGGTGAGGAGCTTGGCGTCGACGGGGACCGCCTCCACCTTGCCCGCGACCAGCGGACAGTCCGCGCGGTGCCACAGCGTGCCGCCCGGCACCATCAGCAGATCGCCGCTGACCGCGAGGGGCATGGCGGCCGCCTGCGCCGAGTCCTCGCCGTCGGCGGTCTCGGCGGCGACGAGGAGGCCGTAGAGCTCCTCCACGCGCGCGGCGGCGAGCGCGTTGCGGCCGTGGGTGAGCAGCACCGAACCGGCGATGATCAGGGCGGCGCCGGGGACCGTGCAGGAGGCGAGGTAGGGCAGCTGGCGCTCGGCGTAGCGCTCGCCGGAGATGCCGTACCAGCCGATGACGCACAGCACAGCGCCCGCGGCGAGCGCGGCCCAGCCGGCCCACAGGACGGGGTGCACGGTCCGCAGTCGGGCTGTCCGCATCGCCTGCTCCTCGTCCGTTCACACACGTCGTGTGTCTGTCCATGTCAGCCAATGGCTTGCACTATGCCTTCTGGAAGCTGACCCTGAAAGCACCGGGCGCACCTTGCCCGGACCGACACCCGGTGGTGAGCCAGATGGTTCTCGGGAGCGACCTCAGGCGGGGGAAAGCAACAAGGGGGCGCGGCCCAAGGGCGGCGGGACGGGGCACGGCGTTTGCGGCCGCCCTTGTTCTCATCTTCGCCCCGGTCCTTGCGGCCTGCAGTGACGACAGCGGTGGTGGGAGCGAGAGCACGCCGCCCACTCCGTCCGTGGAGAAGACGACGAGCGCGCCGCCGGCCACCGCGCCCGCGGACCCGGCGGCGGCCAAGCAGGAGATCTCCAAGAACTGGCAGAAGTTCTTCGACCCCAAGACCTCGCTGGCGGAGAAGCAGAAGGTCCTCGAGAACGGCGAGCAGATGGCGCCGGTCCTGAAGGCCTTCAGCGGTGACAAGCGCGGCGGGCAGGTGCAGGCGAAGGTCCAGACGATCGAGTTCACCAAGGCGGACGAGGCGACCGTGACATACGCCCTGACCCTGAACGGCGCCACCGCCCTGCCGAAGGCGTCCGGGACCTCGGTCGAGCAGGACGGCACCTGGAAGGTGTCCGTCAACACCCTGTGCGCGCTGGTCCAGCTGAGCGGCGATGCGTCCGGTTCGCCGGCCCCGGGCTGCTGAGCACGCGGTTGCCGCGGCTCTGCTGCTCCTTGTGGGCACGGCCTGCGGCAGCCGTCTGCCGGAGAGCGACTTCGAGCACGACACGCGCGCGCCCACGCAGAACAGCACACCGCTGCGCGTCGGCATCGTCACCAGCGCCACCAGCCCGGTCGGCGGCAACACCTTCACTGGCCCGCAGGACGGCGCCAAGGCGTACTTCGACCGCCTCAACGCGCGCGGGGGCATCGACGGCCACCGGGTCGAGGTGCGCGAGTGCGACGACGGCGGCAGCGGCGTCGGCAACAACACGTGCGTGCACCGGCTGCTCGACGAGGACAAGGTGGTCGCCCTGG
This sequence comes from Streptomyces sp. NPDC047043, assembly GCF_040644055.1. Classification (NCBI taxonomy): domain Bacteria; kingdom Bacillati; phylum Actinomycetota; class Actinomycetes; order Kitasatosporales; family Streptomycetaceae; genus Streptomyces; species Streptomyces sp. NPDC047043. Next base: position 26,434 of record NZ_JBEYVO010000050.1, on the reverse strand, counting down.
TCGCGACGACCGCCCTCGACTACGCGGGCGCCTCCCGCGTCTCCCACGCGCGCGTGCCCGACATCGGCGGCCAGCCCATCGGCGCCGCCTACGACACCTGGCCGCACCTGTACGGCATCTACGGCAGCCTCGCGCCCAGGAACGGCACTCCCGGCTGGGACGGCGAGCTGTACGGCGGCACCGAGGTCTACCGCTACTTCAAGCGCGAGAAGGGCGCCCGTACGGCAGCCGTCGTGTCCTACAACCAGTCGTCCTCCGCCGCCTACGCACGGCTCGTCCAGCGCGGTCTGGAGGCCGAGGGCTACAAGGTGGTCACCGAGCAGGTCGACTTCGCGCTGCCCAACTTCCGTGCCGCCGCGGCCGACTTGAAGGAGCAGGGCGCCGACCTGGTCTTCGACGCGATCGACACCCACGGCAACGCCCAGCTGTGCAAGGCGATGGACGAGGTCGGCGCCAAGGTCATCGCCAAGGTGACGAACGTCCAGAACTGGGCGTCCACCGTCCCCGACGACTACAAGGACTCCCCGCGCTGCCGCAACGCCCTCTGGGCGACCGGCTCCAGCCGGAACTACGCGGACACGGGCAACGCTGCCGTACGGGAGTTCCGCGACGCCACCAAGGGCCTGAAGACGCACTCGCAGTGGCAGTTGGAGGGCTGGGCGGCCGCGATGTGGTTCACGGACGCCGCCAAGTCCTGTGCGAGCACGGGCATCACGCGCGCGTGCGTGGACGGTTTCATGAACCGCAGTGAGAACTACACCGCCGACGGCCTCCTCGTCCCCGTCGTGTTCGAGCGGCTGGCCGAGCCGCCGAAGACCCGCAGGACCTGTCTGTCGGTGGCCCGTTGGCAGGACGGCAAGGGCTGGGTCTCGCAGGGCGACATGAACAGCACCTGCTTCGACGTACCGCAGCTGGCCTACGAGCCGTAGATCCTCGGGCACGGAACGCAACCAAAGGGCCAGGTCGCCGGTCTAACCGAACAGCACAGACCCGAGGGGGGATCCGTACCGCATGACGACGTTGGCTCCGCAGTCCACACCGCTGCGCGCCGACTGCATCGCCGACTCCGCGGGCGGCCTGACCTTCGACGTCCTCGCGGTCGGGGAGACGGCCACGGCTCTGCTGGTGCTGCGTCGCCGCGACGGCCACGAGGAGGTGTACCTCCCCCTCACTCCGGCCGCCGACGGCCGGCTGCGCGCCGCGCTGCCCAGCATCGTCGCCCTCCCCGAGGGCCGCTGGGACGCCTACGCGCGCGTGGACGCCGGCGAGCCGCGCCGCCTCGTGCCCGGCGTCACCGACCTGCGCTCGCTCGCCGCCCGCACGCCCAGCGGCTCCCGCGGCCACGTCGCCGTCCGCATCCCGTACGCGACCCGGCAGGGCAACCTCACCGTCCGCAGCTGGCTGCGCGCCCCGCACGCCGAGGCCGGCGAACTGCGCATCAAGCAGGGCGTGTTGACCGTGCAGGGCCGCGTGTACGGCACCGGGATCGGCCCGCAGGCGTACGCCGAGCTCCGCGGCCGGCACGCATCCGTCCCCGAGCGCCGCACCGAAGTCCTCGCCGACCGCACCGACTTCCGCTTCAAGGTGGTCTACGGCGCCCTGGAGCCGGGCGTGTGGGACCTGTGGCTGCGGCCCGAGGGCGAGGCCGGGCCGGCGGTGCGGATCGCGCGGCTGCTCGACGACGTGGCCGACAAGAAACCGGTGTTCACGTATCCACGCGTGCGCGTGGACGCGTCGTTCGGCCCTGTGGAGGCCGGTCCGTACTACACGCGGGACAACGACCTGTCGGTGTCGGTCACCGCCGTGACCGGAAGAATTCCCTGACGTCGGCCGTCAGCAGGTCGGGGACCTCCAGGGCGGCGAAGTGGCCGCCGCGGTCGAACTCCGTCCAGCGCACAACGGTGTTGGTCTGCTCGGCCCAGCGGCGGATCGCGACGTCCTCGGCGAAGTTCGCCACCGCGGTCGGCACACCGGAGGGCGCCGTCGGGAACCAGTCCGCGACATGACTGTTCTCGTAGTACATCCGGGCCGCCGAGCCCGCCGTGCCGGTCAGCCAGTACAGCATCACGTTCGTCAGGAGCGTGTCGCGGTCGATCGCGTCCTCGGGCAGCTCGGCCGAACCGTGCGTCCACGCCTGGAACTTCTCCATGATCCAGGCGAGCTGGCCGACGGGCGAGTCGGCCAGCGCGTAGGAGAGGGTCTGCGGGCGGGTCGACTGCAGGACGTTGTAACCGAAGCCGTCGGTGGTGAACTCGGCGATCTTGGCGAGGCTCTGCAGCTCGCGGTCGTCGAGCCCCTCCCGTGCCTTCTCGTCGACCGGGCCCAGCGGGATGAAGCCCACCGACGCGGCGTTCACATGGACGCCGACCACCGACTCGGGTGCGATCCGGGCGAGCGCGGGGGAGATCAGCGCGCCCAGGTCGCCGCCCTGGGCGCCGTAGCGCTCGTAGCCGAGCCTGCGCATCAGCCCGGCCCAGGCACGTGCGGTCCGTGAGACGTTCCAGCCCTTCTCGCGCGTCGGCCCGGAGAAGCCGAAGCCCGGGATGGACGGGATCACCAGGTGGAAGTCCTCGCTCAGCGGGCCGGTCAGACCGAGGAACTCCACGACCGAGCCCGGCCAGCCGTGCGTCAGGATCAACGGCAGCGCGTCCGGCTTCGGGGAGCGGACGTGCAGGAAGTGCACCTGGGCGCCGTCGATCTCCGTGACGTACTGGGGGATCTCGTTGAGGGCGGCCTCGTGCTTGCGCCAGTCGTAGGCGCCGCGCCAGTACGCCGCGAGATCGCGGAGGTACGGCAGCGAGGCGCCGTACTCCCAGCCCGCGCCCGGGAGTTCGTCCGGCCAGCGGGTCAGGTCGAGGCGGGTGTGCAGATCGTCGAGCTGCGACTGAGGGATGTCGATCCGGAAGCTGTGCACGCTGTTGTCTGCCATGAATCCCACGCTAGGAGCCCTTGCGGACAGTTACTGTCCGCAATTCCTGGCAGACTCGGCCCCATGTTGGAGACCTCGGCACGACTCCTGCGTCTGCTCTCGCTCCTCCAGGCGCACCGCGAATGGTCCGGCGCCGATCTCGCCGACCGCCTCGGCGTCACCCCGCGCACCGTCCGCCGGGACGTCGACCGGCTGCGCGAGCTGGGCTACCCCGTCAACGCCAGCCCCGGCACCGGCGGCGGGTACCAGCTGGGCGCGGGCGCCGAGCTGCCCCCGCTGCTCCTGGACGACGACGAGGCGGTCGCCGTGGCCGTCGGCCTGCGCACGGCCGCCGGGCAGGGCATCGAGGGCATCGGCGAGACCTCCGTACGGGCCCTGGCCAAGCTGGAGCAGGTGCTGCCCGGCAGGCTGAGGCGGCGCGTGGGTGCCTTGAACGCCTTCACCGTGCCGATGCTGCGCGGCCCCCGGCCCTCCGCCGTCGACCCGGCCGTCCTGACCGAGCTCGCCAACCTCTGCCGGGACTCCGAGCGCCTGCGCTTCGAGTACCGCAGTCACGACGGCGCCCCCACCCGCCGTACCGTCGAACCGCACCGCCTGGTGTGCACCGAGCGCCGCTGGTACCTGGTCGCCTGGGACCTGGACCGCGACGACTGGCGCACGTTCCGCGTCGACCGCATCACCCCCAAGCCGCCGCACGGTCCGCGCTTCGCGCCGCGCACCCCGCCCGCCGAGGACCTCGCCGCGTACGTCTCGAAGGGCGTCTCCACGCGCGCGTACGCCTCGCACGCCGTCGTCCGCCTGTTCGTCCCCCTGGAGGAGGCCGCCGAGCGCGTCTCGCCCTCCGCGGGGCAGCTGGAGGCGGAGGGCCCGGGCAGCTGCATCCTGCGCACGGGGGCCGCGAGCCTGGATGTGATGGTGATTCACGTGATGCTGATGGGCTTCGAGTTCGAGGTGCTGGAGCCCGCCGAGCTCACGGAGGCGATCAGGACCGCTCGGGACCGGCTGTCCCGGGCTCTGCTCCGTGCGGCTCCTCGGGAATCGCCGCGAACTCGGGATGGTGCAGGTCGAACGCCGGGGACTCGGAGCGGACCCGGGGCAGCGTCGTGAAGTTGTGCCGCGGCGGCGGGCAGGAGGTCGCCCACTCCAGGGAGCGGCCGTAGCCCCAGGGGTCGTCGACCTCGACCTTCTCGCCGTACTTCGCGGTCTTCCAGACGTTGTAGAGGAACGGCAGCGTCGACATGCCGAGCAGGAACGCGCCGATCGTCGACACCGTGTTCAGCGCGGTGAAGCCGTCCGTGGCGAGATAGTCGGCGTACCGGCGCGGCATGCCCTCCGCGCCCAGCCAGTGCTGCACCAGGAACGTGGTGTGGAAGCCGACGAACAGCGTCCAGAACTGGATCTTCCCCAGCCGCTCGTCGAGCATCTTCCCGGTGAACTTCGGCCACCAGAAGTAGAAGCCGCCGAAGATCGCGAAGACGACCGTGCCGAAGACGACGTAGTGGAAGTGCGCCACGACGAAGTAGCTGTCCGAGACGTGGAAGTCCATCGGCGGTGACGCGAGGATCACCCCGGTCAGACCGCCGAACAGGAACGTCACCAGGAAGCCGCACGCCCACAGCATCGGCGTCTCGAAGGACAGTGAGCCCTTGATCATCGTGCCGATCCAGTTGAAGAACTTCACACCGGTGGGCACGGCGATGAGGAAGGTCATGAAGGAGAAGAACGGCAGCAGCACCGCGCCGGTGACGAACATGTGGTGCGCCCACACCACCACCGACAGTCCGGTGATCGCCATCGTCGCGCCGATCAGCGTCAGATAGCCGAAGAGCGGCTTGCGGCTGAAGACGGGGAGGATCTCCGTGATGATGCCGAAGAACGGCAGCGCGATGATGTACACCTCGGGATGGCCGAAGAACCAGAACAGGTGCTGCCACAGGATCGCGCCGCCGTTGGCCGAGTCGAAGACCTGCGCGCCGAACCGCCGGTCCGCCTCCAGACACAGCAGCGCCGCCGCGAGCACCGGGAACGCCATCAGGATCAGGATGGACGTGAACAGCGTGTTCCACACGAAGATCGGCATCCGGAACATCGTCATGCCGGGGCAGCGCATCCCGATGATGGTGGTGATGAAGTTGACCGCGCCGAGGATCGTGCCGAAGCCGGCCAGCGCCAGCCCCATGATCCACAGGTCGGGTCCGACACCGGGCGAGCGCACCGCGCTGTTGAGCGGCGCGTAGGCGAACCAGCCGAAGGCGGCGGGGCCGCCGGGCACGATCAGCGAGCCGAGCACGATCAGACCGCCGAACAGGAAGAACCAGTACGACAGCATGTTCAGGCGCGGGAAGGCGACATCCGGGGAGCCGATCTGCAGGGGCATCAGCTCGTTGGCGAAACCCGCGAACATCGGGGTCGCGAAGAGCAGCAGCATGATCGTGCCGTGCATGGTGAACAGCTGGTTGAACTGGTTGTTGTCCATGATCTGCAGCCCCGGCCGGGCGAGTTCGGCGCGCATCAGCAGCGCCATCACCCCGCCGACCAGGAAGAACAAGAACGACGTGATCAGGTACAGATGCCCGATCTTCTTGTGGTCGGTGGTGGTCAGCCAGTCGACGATCAGCCGGCCGTGCTCCTTGGTCCGCACCGGTCGCGCCGCCGCCTGCGCCGTCTGGGTCCACATCGCTCGCTCGCCCCTTCGCTCGTCGCGCCCGGGCCCGCCGAAGCCCGCGCCACGCATGCCCGCGAGCTCACGCCATGATGCTCGCGCTGCCGCGCGCTCCGACAGGGGGCGTGCGGGGGTTCTGTGCTGGAACCGTGCATTTCCCATGTTGTGTCAGCTTCCGAGGGCCCGCCCGGAATCGGCCGGGAAAGAACTCCGGGGGCGCCCGCAGGCAGTTCTCACGGCACTTTCCGACGGGCTTTTCCAGGAGCCCTCGCGACACGCGGGAATTACGTTCGATTGCCTGCGTAAGGCGTACGGAACCGCCCGTACGTGTGACGTCCCACTGCGCAGCAGTTGATGTCTCGGCCGCGGAAACGTGTGTCGTGATCCTGTGACAGAAGCGTGACCGGAGAGGGACGCGAGGCCCTTGGGGCAAGCCCGGCTTCCCTGGCCGCCGGGCAGGGCCTAGCGTGGCGGCATGGCACCGATACCCACTCCGCAGGCGGAGCCCCAGGACAGTCCGGACGCGTATGTCGGCCTCGATGCGGCAGGCGCCGAGCGGCGCGCGCGTGAGCGCGGATGGTCCACGGTGCGCTCGCTGCCACCGGGGGCGATCATCACGATGGAGTACCGCACGGGCCGGCTGAACTTCGAGGTGAAGGACGGCCGGGTGGTGCGGGCCTGGAAGGGCTGAGCGCAGCCGCTGGACGGCGAAGGCCCCGGTTCCTGGAACCGGGGCCTTCGTGTGCGGGGGTGGTTGTGCGTACCGGATCCCCGCTGTCCTGGACGGGGGACGTCAGCCGCCCGTGAGGGGGCGGGCCGTGGAGGCCGCCGCGCCGCGCGGGACGCGGTCCGAGTGCGGTGGTCTGCGGCTGCCGACCGGAGTGACCGGTGTGCGCTCCGAGCGGGCCGTGTGCGGCCCCGGGGCGAGGTAGACCGGCGCCCGGGCGGAGCGGGCCGCGGAGCCGACCGTCTCGCGCGCGGCGGCCTCGTCCTGCTGGGCGGTGGTCCGCGGCTTGAGCAGCACGGGGGAGCCGACGGGGGCCGCCGGTGCCGTGGCGCCCTTGCGGGCACGCCAGCGGTCGCGCAGGTCGAAGAGCCAGACCTCGGCGCTCGCGATGAACGGCTCGCACCACGGGAGGGCGAGCAGGATCAGCAGACCCGCGGCCCAGCCCAGGAGCACATCGCTCAGCCAGTGCGTACCGAGGTAGACGGTGGCGAGGCCGACGCCGAGCGCGGTCACCGCGGAGAGGGCGGACAGCCAGCGGCGGGCCCGCGGGGTGGAGGCCAGATAGGCCAGGATTCCCCAGGTCACGACGGCGTTGGCGGTGTGGCCGCTGGGGAATATATCGCCGCCCAGGCCCATCTCGTTCGAGCCGATCGTGGTCGCGTAGTGCGGGCCGAGGCGGCCCATGCCGATCTTGGCGGCGCCGACGGTGATGTTCAGCAGCAGCAGCGAGACGCCGAGCGTCACCAGCGGACGCAGTGTGTGCTGCCGCCAGGAGCGCCAGCCCAGCCAGGCCGCGACCATGACCGCGGTCGGGCCGCGCTGGCCGAGGACGACGTAGTAGTCGACGAACCAGTGGATGCCCTGCCACTGCTGGTAGGGCCGGAAGAACATGACCTGCCAGTCGAAGCGGACCAGCCACGAGGTGGTCACCACGGCCCACACGATCGCCAGGTAGAAGGCCAGGGTCCCGGTCAGCAACGCGACCCGGTGCCTGCTCATCTTCGGCACATCGATGTGGGCCGGTCGTTCCGGCTCCCTGTCCAGCCTGGCGAACACCCGGTCCAGACGGGTGAGGTTTCGTTCGGTACGCACCCAATCGACGTTACAGCGAGTGAGCTCAGTTCTCCGTCGAATCAGGTGCTTTGTGATGACGATGTGATGTGGGATTCCTCTCAGGAGGAGGTTTATTTCCAAGGAATCCGCAATGTCGGCCGACCGCTCCCTTCAATTCCTTTGATCATTCGGCGATTCAGTTTTGTGGGACTTTTGAATTCGTTCACCGAATGCTGGGGAGGATTTCTCCGGGTGCTCATCGATCCGGCAGTCGATCACGGCGGACCGGAGCCGTTCAGCCAGAACGCTCCGTACACGGCCGACGCCACCGCGACACCGCCCACCACCAGCGCCGACCTGGAGGTGCGCAGCCGGGCCAGGGCCAGGGCGAGGGGCAGCAGCAGCGGGAAGGCGGGCAGCAGCAGGCGCGGTTTCGAGCCGAAGTAGCTCGACGCGCACAGGGCGAGCGCGGTGACCACACCCGCGTACACCAGCAGCGGGAGCGGCTGGCGCTGCCGCACGCAGACGACGTACAGCCAGACCACGAGTCCGACCCCGACGATCAGTCCGATGCCGGCCAGGGTGCCCGGGACCGACGTGAACTTGTCGGCGACGAAGCGGGCGAAGGCGGCGCCCCCGTCGAAGCCGTTGCGCCAGCCGGCCTGGACGTCGAGATAGCCGAGCGGGCCCTTGCCGGTGCGGTGGCCGACCCACAGGACGTAGCCGGCGGCGCCGAGCGGGGCGAGGAGCATGGCCAGGACGCGCCGTACGGGTGACACTCGCTCCCGTACGAGGGAGGCGATCCCGGCGGCCCACACGGCCGCGACGACCGCGAGCCCGACCGGACGGGTCAGGCCCGCCAGGGCGGCCAGCGTGCCCGCCGTCAGCCAGCGGCCGGTCAGGACCGCGTACAGCGACCAGGCGGCGAGCGCGGTGAACAGTGACTCGCTGTACGCCATCGACTGCACGATCCCGACGGGCAGCACGGCCCACAGCAGCACGGCGCACACTCCGGCCCTACGGCCGTACACATGGTCCGCGACCGCGAAGATCCCCCAGGCCGCAGCGAGCGAGGCGAGCAGGCTGACGACGAAGCCGGCGTCGGCGTACGACAGCGGGGCCACGGCCGAGAGACCCCGCTCCAGCCAGGGCAGCAGCGGGAAGAAGGCCAGATTCGAGTGCACGTCGCCGTTCGGCAGGCGCACCTCGTAGCCGTAGCCCAGCTCGGCGACCCTCGTGTACCACAGGGCGTCCCAGCGGGCCGTCAGCAGCGTGTACGCGCTCTTGCCGCGGGCCGCGCTCCACAGGGCCAGGGAGAGCAGGCCCAGGGCGCGCACGGCCGCGTACCCGAGGAGGGCCGGGGCCGCGCGGCGCAGGGCCGTGCCACGGGCCGGCTCGGTACGCGTCGCAAGATCGGTCACGGGCTCGATTATCGACGGCCGAGGGAACCGGGTGGCCGGGCGGGGCGTGCCAGAAGGGGAGGGGGAGTGGCGTACGCCACACGAGTCGGTGCGAAGTCTGAGAGGTCCGCCACGTGACCGTGGCGCGAACTCGCGTACGCTGACGTGTCACTCGCCTTCGTTGCGCGGGCCGGAGACCACCGCTCCTCTCCGGCCGAGAGCATGGGGAGTCCCCACCCCATGTGCCCGCCGACCGCGAGGGAACATCTGGGAGGTACGTACATGTCCGGGACGACCACGGCTGCCGCTGCGCTGCGCCGTCGGGCGGCCGGGGCCGGTGCCAACCGCTGGGTCGTCCTCGTCGTCCTGTGCGTCAGCCTGCTGCTGGTCGCGGTCGACGCGACCGTCCTGCACGTGGCCGTCCCCGCCGTCACCGAGGACCTCAAACCCGGCGCGATAGAGCTGCTCTGGATCGTCGACGTCTATCCGCTCGTCTGCGCCTCGCTGCTGATCCTCTTCGGCACGCTCGGCGACCGGGTCGGCCGCAGACGAGTCCTCCTTCTGGGCTACGGCCTCTTCGGCATCGCCTCCGGTCTCGCGGCCCTCGCCCACGACCCGCAGGTCCTGATCCTCGCGCGGGCGCTGCTCGGCGTCGGCGGCGCGATGATCATGCCCGCGACGCTCTCGATCCTCCGCCAGGTCTTTCCCGACCGGCGTGAGCGGGCGCTCGCGATCGGCGTCTGGAGCGCGGTGGCCGCGGTCGGCGCGGCGGTCGGACCGCTGCTCGGCGGCTTCCTCCTCGAGCACTTCTGGTGGGGTTCGGTCTTCCTGGTCAACATCCCGCTGATGCTGGTCAGCCTGCCGGTGGGCCGGCTGCTGCTGCCCGAGTCGCGGGGCGTCGGCGACGGTCCCTGGGACGTGGTCGGCGCACTGCTGGCGGCCGCCGGACTGTTCGGTGTCGTCCTGGGCGTGAAGCGGCTGGGCGGTGGCGAGCTCGGTGTGTTCACCGTCGCGCCGCTGGTCGTGGGCGCGCTGCTGCTGTTTCTTTTCGTACGACGACAGCGGCGCCGTACGCATCCGCTGGTGGACCTGGGGATGTTCGCCCGTCCGGCGTTCAGTACGGCCGTGGGCTGCATCGTGCTGGCGATGCTCGCGCTGGTCGGGCTGGAGCTGATCGCGGCGCAGTATCTGCAGCTGGTGCTGGAGCTGTCGCCGCTGGAGACGGGGCTACGACTGCTGCCGCTGACCTTCGCGGCGATGGCGGCGGGGCTGGCCGGGGCGCGGATGCTGCGGCGCTTCGGGCCACGGCGGATGGTGTGCTTCGGGTTCTGCCTGACGGCCGGGGCCGTGGTGCTGCTCACCGTGATGGGCGGGGCGGACAACGCCGGGCTGATGGTGTCCGGGTTCATGCTGCTGGGCTTCGGTCTGGAGACGACGCTCTTCGGGGCGTACGAGTCGATGCTGAGCGAGGCGCCGCCCGAGCAGGCGGGCGGGGCGGCCGCGATCGGGGAGACCTCGTACCAGCTGGGGGCGGGGATCGGGATCGCGCTGCTGGGCAGCGTGATGAACGCGGCGTATGCGCCCGGGCTGGCATCGGTGCCGGGGGTTCCGGCGGCGGCGTCGGACTCGGCGGCGCATTCGCTGGGCGAGGCGTACGACGTTGCCGCGCACCTGGGCGGGCCGGTCGGCGTGGCCCTGCGGCGGGCGGCCCGGGACTCCTTCGTGCACGGGCTGCATGTGACGTTGCTGGTGAGCGCGGGGTTGCTGCTGCTGGGGGCGGTGATGGCGCTGCGGTTGCCGCGGATCATGCACTGCGGGGAGGCCGCGGCACCGGTGGAGCTGCCGGCACCTCGGGAAGTGGCCGACTCCCGCGTCTCGGCCTGACCTCGACCCACCCGCCCACCTGTGCGGGGCGGTCAGGGGTGGATGTCTGGTCGGCGGAGCGAACTGCGCGGTGGAGCGAACAGCGCTACAGAGGCGGCACCGGACTGCAGGTGGGTGGCGTACTGGACGTGCGGGACACTGCCACGTAACGTCGGACCCGAAGTCGTAACTAGCACTGCTAGTTTTGATGTGTGCCGGAGGGTGATCCCATGTCCGCGTCCTCGAAGCTGCCTCCGTTCGACCCCGCCGACCCCCTCGGCATCGACGACCTGCTCGAGCCGGAGGATCTCGCGATCCGGGACACCGTGCGGACCTGGGCGGCCGACCGGGTTCTGCCCCACGTCGCCGACTGGTACGAGAAGGGGGAGCTGCCCGGCATCCGGGAGCTCGCCCGGGAGCTCGGCGGGATCGGGGCGCTCGGTATGTCGCTGAGCGGATACGGGTGCGCCGGGGCGAGCGCCGTGCAGTACGGGCTCGCCTGTCTGGAGCTCGAGGCCGCCGACTCCGGGATCCGGTCCCTCGTGTCCGTGCAGGGCTCGCTCGCCATGTATGCCGTCCACCGGTTCGGGAGCGAGGAGCAGAAGCAGCAGTGGCTGCCTCGCATGGCCGCCGGTGAGGTCATCGGGTGCTTCGGGCTGACCGAACCCGATCACGGGTCCGACCCCGCCTCGATGCGGACGTATGCCAAGCGGGACGGCGGTGACTGGGTTCTCAACGGGCGGAAGATGTGGATCACCAATGGGTCCGTCGCCGGGGTCGCCGTGGTGTGGGCCCAGACCGACGACGGGATCCGCGGGTTCGTCGTACCCACCGACAGCCCCGGGTTCTCCGCGCCCGAGATCAAGCACAAGTGGTCGCTGCGGGCGAGTGTGACCAGTGAGCTCGTTCTCGACGACGTGCGGTTGCCCGCCGATGCCGTACTGCCGGAGGTCGTCGGGCTCAAGGGGCCGCTCAGCTGTCTGTCCCACGCCCGTTACGGGATCGTGTGGGGTGCGATGGGGGCCGCGCGGTCCTGTTTCGAGTCCGCCGTCGAATACGCCAAGACGCGCGAGCAGTTCGGCCGGCCCATCGGGGGCTTCCAGCTCACCCAGGCCAAACTCGCCGACATGGCGGTCGAACTGCACAAGGGGATCCTGCTCGCCCATCACCTGGGGCGGCGGATGGATGCCGGCCGCCTGCGTCCCGAGCAGGTCAGCTTCGGCAAGCTCAACAACGTGCGAGAGGCCATCGAGATCTGTCGTACGGCGCGGACGATCCTCGGTGCCAACGGGATCTCGCTCGAGTACCCCGTCATGCGGCACGCGACCAACCTCGAGTCGGTGCTGACGTACGAGGGCACCGTCGAGATGCACCAGCTGGTGCTGGGCAAGGCGCTCACCGGGCTCGACGCCTTCCGGTAAACCCTGCGTGGGGCAGGGCCGGTGAGCGGCCCTGCCTCAGCTCTGGTTGAAGAAACCGTCCGAACGGTGCTCCGCCCTGTCCCCGCTGACGATCTCCGTGTTGGAGGGGGTCAGCAGGAACACCCGGTTCGCGACGCGCTCGATGGTGCCGCGCAGGCCGAAGGTCAGCCCCGCCGCGAAGTCGACGACGCGCTTGGCGTCGCCCGGCTCCATGGAGGTCAGGTTCACGATGACCGGCACGCCCTCGCGGAACAGCTCGCCGATGGCGCGGGCGTCCCGGAAGCTGTCCGGGGTCACCGTGCCGATGCGGCGGCCCTTCTCCTCGGCGGTGTCCGAGGCCACCTTGACCCGCGGGTCGGTGACCCAGGCATCCCCGGGCTGCTCGGTCCCCTCGGAGTAGTCGTCGTCGTAGTAACGCTCGTCATCGTTGTCGTCGACGAGGCCAAGCCAAGCACTTGCCTTGCGCACCGATCCCATGGACGCCTCCTCTCACAGCGGTCTCTTTTACTTTCCGCATCCCTATGGTCATCCATGATGCGGACGTCGCGCCAAGTGGATAGACGCCGCGCGGGGGGTTTGTGACGGTACTGGTGCACAGCGAATCCGTCGAGAGCCCGCGTTTCCCAAGGGTCTTGCCGTACACGGCTGCTGACTGGGAGTGAAATATGATTGTTGGCGGCGTATGGGTGACGGGCCGTGCGTACGGGTGAACGGGGTGGTCGATACGATGCGGCAGCTCAACGCCATATCAACAGCACCGTATGTCACACGCGTCACGGGGGATCGTCGTGTTCGGAATCGTCAGGCCCTGCCGCCATCGGCTCGGTGAAAATCTCAAGTCCCAGTGGATGGCGCACTTGTGCGGGCTCTGTCTCGCGCTGCGCAAGGATCATGGGCAGTTCGCGCGCGTCGTGACCAACTATGACGGGCTGCTCATATCGGTTCTGACGGAGGCTCAGGCCGAGAAGGTGACTGGTTGGCGGCGTACGGCGGGGCCTTGTCCGTTGCGCGGGATGCGTACGGCGTCCGTCGCGCAGGGCGAGGGGGCGCGGCTCGCGGCCGCCGTCTCGCTGGTGCTGGCCTCGGCCAAGGTGCGCGACCATGTCGCCGACGGGGACGGGCTGCTGGCGCGCAGGCCGGTGGCGCTCGCGGCGCGCCGGGTGGCCGCGAGTTGGGGTGCAGCCGGTGCGCGTACGGGATCCGACGTCGGGTTCGACACCGCCGTACTCGTCGACGCCGTGGACCGGCAGGTCGGCATCGAGGCGCTCGCCGGGCCAGGGACGCCCGTTCTGACGGTCACCGTGCCGACCGAGACCGCCACCGCCGCCGCGTTCGCGCACACCGCGGTGCTGGCCGGACGGCCGGGCAACGCCGAGCCGCTCGCCGAGGCCGGACGCCTCTTCGGACGGCTCGCGCATCTGCTGGATGCCGTGGAGGACCGGGAAGCTGACGCCGCGTCGGGTGCGTGGAACCCGCTCACGGCGACCGGGACGTCGCTCACCGAGGCACGGCGCCTCGCGGACGACGCCCTGCACGGGATACGGCTCGCTCTGCGCGAGGTCGAGTTCGTCGAGGGGAAGCTGGCGCACCGGTTGCTCGTGCACGAACTGCGCGCTGCTGTCGACCGGGCCTTCGGTACGGCGTCCTGTGCGCACGGGACGGCGCCTTCGCTGGCGGGGCCGTATGCGCCGCCCGGCGGGCCGTCGTTGCCTCCTGGGCCGCCTCGGCGGGACCGGCGTGGGCTGCTGGCGGGTTGTGCGGTGTGGGCGGGGCTGGCCTGTACGTGCCAGTTGTGCTGCGGCGAGTACGACGATCCCTGGAGCCGGGAGCGGAAGGACGGGCTCTGCAAGGACGCCGACTGCGGCGACTGCTTCAACTGCTGTGACTGTTGTGACGGATGCGACTGCTGCGACTGTGGTTGCGACTGCAGCTGCTGAGGTGCGTGGTTGCGGCGGATGTTGCCCTCGGTGAACAGTGAACGGCCCTGGGACGTAGTACCAGTTGGGGACGCGACGTTCGTGTGGTCGTTCGCGAAAGGATCAGGGGCCATGTCCGGGCGCTGTGACAGGATCGTGCCGCTTGCCGTGAAGATCGTGGTGAGCGGGGGGCCCGGCGTGGGCAAGTCCACGTTCATCGGGGCGATTTCGGAGATCGAACCCGGGCATTCCGAGGGGGCGATCAGTCAGGTTTCCGTGGGGGTCGACGCGCTCGACTTCGGGCGGATCACTCTTGATCCGACGATTGCGTTGTATCTGTTCGGGACGCCCGGGGACGAGCAGGGGTCGTGTTTGTGGGACGACCTGGCGGAGGGGGCATTGGGAGCGGTGGTCCTCGCGGACGGTCGGCGGGTCGAGGAATGTCTGCCGGCTGTCGAGTATTTCGAGGCGAGGGGTGTGCCGTTTGTCGTCGCGGTGAATCGGTTCGATGGGGTGGGGGCGGTTGAACTGGAGGAAGTCCGCGGGGTGCCGGTGCTGGAGTGCGATGCGCGGGAGCGGGCTTCTGTGCGGGATGTTCTGGGGGCGTTGATGGATCGGGTGGTCGGGGTTCGGTCTGCGCCCAAGGGGCGGGTTGCGATGGTGCCTTAGCGGGTGCGGATGTGTGGGGGCTGGTCGCGCCCACGCGGCGGAGCCGCAGATCGATACAGCCCCGCGCCCCTGAAAAGCAGGGCGGCGCCGGCAGTCTCAGTTCTTCAGTTCTGGTGGGGAGATCTGGGACTTGGTGATTGCCGAGCCCGTTGTGCCCCACTTCTTGAGGATCTTGTTGTACGTGCCGTCCGCTATCAGCTTGTTCACCGCCGACTGGAAGGCAGTGGCCAGGTTCGTGCCCTTCTTGAAGGCGAAGCCGACGTCCAGACGGTGGAATTCGTTGAGGAACTTCACGCCCTCCTGGTGGGCCACCGCGTAGCGCAGGCCGTTGATCGTGGACATCACGACGTCGCTGCGGCCCTGTTGGAGCGAGGACCAGATGGCGCCCGACTCGCTGTACGTCTGCACGTTGTAGGGCTTCTTGCCGGCGGCCGTGCAGACCTTCTTGTTCTCCTCCAGCGTGGCCTCGAAGGTGGTGCCCGCGCCCGTGGCGACGTTCAGGCCGCACAGCTGCTCGAGATCGGTGACCTTGGACAGCTTGCTGTCCTTGCGGGTCGCGAAGCCCTGGCCGTCGTTGATGTAGGTGACGAAGTCGATCGTCCTACGGCGTTCGTCGGTGACGCCGAAGTTGCTTGCGCCGAAGTCGTACTTGCCGCTGTCGAGGGCCGGCAGGATCGCCTCGAAGCCGGCCTGTTCCGTCTTGAGCTTGATACCGAGCACCTTGGCCACGGCGTTCGCGAAGTCGACGTCCTGGCCCGTCAGGGTCCTGCCGTCGTCCAGGTAGGTCGTGCCGGGCGGAGTGCCGCCGACGGCGACGGCGACCGTCAGGCTCCTGACGCCCGACGGCAGCAACTTGGCGGACGCCGAGTCCTTGTGTACGGCGGAGACGACGTCCGTCGTGGGGACCTTGTCGGACTTGGCCGCCGCGCCCACGGCGTCGGTCGGGCCGTCCGAACCCGAGCCGCATGCGGTGAGGAACAGTGTTGCTGAAGAAATCAGGGCAAAAGACGCGAGAAGGCTATTTCGGGTACGCGTGAGCGTGCGCATCGTGTGCGGTCTCCTGGGAGCAGAAAAGGAGTGAAAGAGCGCGAGGGGAGGGGTGCGCGTGTGAAGGCGAAAGGAGAGAACGCTAAAGGCGCCCGGTCGGGCGCGCAGTGGGTCGGCTCAACAGGAACAGGACCACACTCGACCGAAGTCGATGTGGGAGCGCGTGACCAGCCACTGCTGTGGATGCATGGGCCAAGTGGAACAGGCATCCGGTTCCGAGTCAACTGACTTGAGACGTGGCGCTCACATCCTGGACGGCCTTGACAGTGAGGGGAAACGGCCCCGTACAGTCGACGGACGGCCCTGCTGAGGGGCTCGGCCGTAGCGCGCCCATGGCGCGCCCGTGTGAAGGCATCACCGTGTTCGACCTACGCGTCACGGAGCCTTCGCATGTCTTCCGACACTCTCGCCAAAGTCCCGGCGGCACCGGACATACCCGAGCAGGCCGATGCCCTGCGGATCGTTCCGCAGCGACGGTTCGGCCAGTGGACCGCAGCCGTCCTCGTGCTCGTCCTGCTCGCTCTCGCCGTCAACTCCGTACTGCGCAACAAGGCGTTCCAGTGGGACGTCGTCGCCGACTACTTCACCTCGGACTCGGTGCTGCGCGGGCTGTGGCTCACGCTGTGGCTGACCGCCGTGGTGATGGTGCTCGGGTTCGCGCTGGGCACCCTGCTCGCCGCGTTCCGGCTGTCCGCCAACCCCGTGCTGAGGGCGGTGAGTTGGGGGTACGTCTGGCTCTTCCGGTCGATTCCGATCCTGGTGCAGCTGCTGCTGTGGTTCAACATCGGGGCCCTGTATCCCGAGCTGTTCGGGGTGAGGACCGTCAATCTGCTCGGGCCGGTCGAGGTCGCCATCGTCGGGCTGACGCTGCACGAGGCCGCCTACGCCGCCGAGGTCGTGCGCGGCGGGATCCTCTCCGTCGACCGCGGGCAGATCGAGGCCGCGCAGGCCCTCGGGCTGAGCCGGTGGCGGCGCTGGCGGCGGATCGTACTGCCGCAGGCGATGCGCTCCATCGTGCCGCCCGCCGGGAACATGCTGATCGGCACGCTGAAGGGCACCTCCATCGTCAGCGTCATCGCGGTGAGCGACCTGCTCTTCTCCGCGCAGCTCGTCTACCACCGCACCTACCAGGTCATCCCGCTGCTAATGGTGGCCACCGTCTGGTACACCGTCGTCACCTCGGTGCTCGGCGTCGGCCAGTACTACGTGGAGAAGCACTACGCGCGCGGTTCGGAGCGCACGCGATGAGGCACTCCCTGGTGATCGTCGGGGCCGGGCCGCGGGGGACCGGTCTGATCGAGCGGATCGCCGCCAACGCACCCGAGCTGCATGGCGGTTCGGGCCTCGACATCCATCTCGTCGACCCGCATCCGCCGGGCGCCGGACGCATCTGGCGCGCCGCGCAGTCCCCGCTGCTGTGGATGAACTCGCACGCCGAGGACGTCACCATGTTCACCGACGAGACGGTGGCCATGGAGGGCCCGGTGCGGGAGGGCCCCACCCTGCACGAGTGGGCCGGCGCCGACGGCCGTGTCTTCGCGGACCGGCAGCTGCAGGGGGCGTATCTGCGCTGGGTCCACGAGCAGGCGGTGGCGGCGCTTCCCCCTTCCGTCGCCGTCCACCACCATCCGCGGCGCGCCCTGCGGGTCGGCGGGCCTCGCGAGGGGCGCCAGCAGGTGTGGCTGGAGGGGCGGCCCAGACCGCTTCTCGCCGACCTCGTCGTGCTGACCCTCGGCCATCTCGACGCCGAACTCGACGACCAGCAGCGCGAGTTGGCGTCGTACGCACGCGCCCACGGTCTTGTCCACCTCCCTCCCGACTTCACCGCCGACAGCGACCTGAGCTCACTGAAGGCCGGGGAGCCCGTCCTCGTGCGCGGGTTCGGGCTCGCCTTCGTCGACCTGATGGTGCTGCTGACCGAGGGGCGCGGCGGACGGTACGAGGGCGACACGTATGTGCCGTCCGGGCAGGAGCCGGTGCTGTACGTCGGCTCGCGGCGCGGAGTGCCGTACCACTCGAAGATCGGCTACGACTGGGTCGGTGAACGGCCGCCGCTGCCACGGTTCTTCGGGCCGGCCGAGGTGGACGCGCTGCTCGCCCGGCCGGACGGCTTCGCCCGCGGCGGAGCCGGTGTCGGATACAGCCGGCGGGACGTGTGGCCGCTGGTGGAGAAGGAGTTGGGGTTCGCGCACTACCACCGGCTGTTCACCGTGCATCCGGAGCGGACCCTCATGTCCTGGGCCGACTTCGAGGAGAAGTACGCGGCCGGGAGCGGCGCGGACATCCAGGCCCTTGTGGCGGCCGCCGTGCCGGACCCCGCGGACCGGCTGGACCTGGCCGCGCTCGACCGTCCGCTGGACGGGGTGCGCTACGGCTCGTTCGAGGAGTTCCAGGAGGGGCTGCGGACGTATGTCGAACAGGATCTGACCAGACGTCATGATCCGGAGTACAGCCCGGACTTGGCGGTGTTTCTCGGCCTGCTCTCCGTCTACGGCCAGCTGGTGCGGCTCGGTGGCATCGGGCCCTGGTGGCACGGCTTCTTCAGCTATCTGGCCTCCGGGCCGCCCGGACCGCGACTGCGGCAGATGCTCGCGCTGTCGCGTGCCGGTGTGCTGAAGTTCCTGGGCGCCGACATGACCGTCACCGCCGAGGACGGGGTGTTCCGGGCGTCGAGCGCCACCGTGCCCGGCTCCTTCGTCGAGGCACGGGCGCTGGTCGAGGCGCGGCTGCCCGAGCCCACCGTCGGGCGGGCCCGCGACACGCTGCTGCGCGAACTGCACGCCGACGGGGCCGCCGAGACACCCGACGGGCTGCTCAGGGTGGACCCCGGCGACGGGCGGATCCTCGACCGGGCCGGCCGGCCGCATCCACGGCGGTTCGCGCTCGGGCCCTACACCGACGGACGTACGCCCGGCGCCTTCACCCGGCCGCGCACCGGCGGGCCCGCGTTCCGGCAGAACGACGCCACCGCGCGGGCCGCGCTGCGGTTCCTGGCCGAGCTCTCCTCCCGAGCGGCCGCATGACATCCCCGACTGCAAGGAATCCCGCGATGAGCGTCATGGTCGACATCAGGTCCGTCCACAAGAGCTTCGGCCCGCTGGAGGTCCTCAAGGGCATCGATCTGCAGGTGCGCACCGGCCAGGTCACCGTCGTCCTGGGCCCTTCCGGCTCCGGCAAGTCGACGTTGCTGCGCACCATCAACCACCTGGAGAAGGTGGACCACGGCGCGATCAGCGTGGACGGCGAGCTGGTCGGCTACCGGCGCTCCGGCGACAAGCTGCACGAGCTGCCCGAGCGCGAGGTGCTCAAGCAGCGCACACGGATCGGCTTCGTCTTCCAGAACTTCAACCTGTTCCCGCACCTCACCGTGCTGGAGAACGTCATCGAGGCGCCGGTGTCCGCGCTGAAGCGGCCGCGCAAGGAGGCCGTCGAGACCGCGCGCCGGCTGCTCGACCGGGTGGGCCTCGCCGACAAGACCGACGCCTACCCCCGGCAGCTGTCCGGCGGACAGCAGCAGCGCGTTGCCATCGCGCGGGCGCTCGCCCTGGAGCCGAAGCTGCTGCTCTTCGACGAACCGACCTCCGCGCTCGACCCCGAGCTGGTCGGTGAAGTCCTCGACGTCATCAAGGACTTGGCGCACCAGGGCACCACGATGATCGTCGTCACGCACGAGATCGGCTTCGCCCGCGAGGTCGCCGACACCGTTGTCTTCATGGACGGCGGACGGATCGTCGAGCAGGGCCCGCCGGCCGACGTACTGGACAACCCGCGGCACGAGCGCACGCGGGCGTTTCTCTCGAAGGTGCTGTGATGCTGCATCTCTCCGCTGCTGTCGACCAACCCTCCGCCTACGACGCCGGCTCCTACGTCGAGCTGGCGCGGCTCGCCGAGCGCGGCGGGCTGGACTTCGTGACGCTCGGCGACACCTTCGGCCGCGCCGGGCCCGACGCGCCGGCCGTCCTGTCCCGGGTCGCGCCCGCCACCGGCCGTATCGGCCTGGTGCCCACCGTCACGACCACGCACACCGAGCCCTTCCACGTCCAGGCCGCCGTCGCCACCCTCGACTGGGTCAGCCGCGGCCGGGCCGGCTGGCGCATCGACGTGTCCACCACCGAGGGCGAGGCCCGCCTCTTCGGCCGCCGGCACGCGGCCCCCGCCGACGAACTGTGGCGCGAGGCCGGCGAAGTCGCCGACGTGGCCGCCAGGTTGTGGGACAGCTGGGAGGACGACGCCGAGATACGGGACGTGGCGACCGGCCGTTTCATCGACCGGGACAAGCTGCACCACGTCGACTTCACCGGCGCCGGCTTCTCGGTGAAGGGCCCCTCGATCGTGCCGCGCCCGCCGCAGGGCCACCCCGTCCGCTTGGTCGACGCCACCGAGGGGCACGCCCGGCGCACCGCCGCCCGGTACGCCGACGTGGCGCTCGTACGGGCCGCGAGTCCTGCCCAGGCCGCCGCCGTACGCGACGAACTGCGGTCGGCCGCCGCGGAGTTCGGGCGCGACCCCGACACCCTGCGGGTCCTCGCGAGCCTTCTGGTCGACCTCGGTGACGGCGAGCATGCCGCCGAGCCGGGACACGGCGGTGGCGGTCCCCGGCAGACCGCGCAGGGCCCGCTGTACCGGGGCGGCCCGGTGGATCTCGCCGAGCTGATCGCCACCTGGCACACCGACGGCATCGTCGACGGCTTCCACCTCACGCCCACCGAGCCGCGCCGTGACCTGGAGCGGCTCGTCAACGGCACGGTGGCGCTGCTGCAGCACCGCGGCCTGTTCCGCACCTTCTACCCGGGCAGCACGCTCAGGGAGCACCTGGGCCTCGCCAAACCCGCCAACCAGTACGCCGGTACAGCCGTGACAGGGGGAGCGTCATGACCGTACGACGTCGTAAGCACATCCGTTTGGCGGCTCATTTCCCGGGCGTCAACAACACCACCGTATGGGCCGATCCGCGGTCGAAGTCGCAGATCGACTTCTCGTCGTTCGAGCATCTCGCCCGTACCGCCGAGCGCGGGCTGTTCGACTTCTTCTTCCTCGCCGAGGGGCTGCGGCTGCGTGAACACAAGGGCCGTATCCACGACTTGGACGTGGTGGGGCGGCCCGAGTCGCTCACCGTCCTGAACGCCCTCGCCGGCGTCACCGAACACCTCGGGCTCGCCGCCACCGTCAACGCGACCTTCAACGAGCCGTACGAACTCGCCCGCAGGCTGGCCACGTTGGACCATCTCAGCGGCGGCCGGGCGGCCTGGAACGTGGTGACGTCCTCCGACGCCTTCACCGGCGAGAACTTCCGGCGGGGCGGCTTCCTGGACCGGGCCGACCGGTACACGCGGGCTGCCGAATTCGTCGCCACGGCAAGGCAGTTGTGGGATTCCTGGACCCCCGGCGGCGTCCCCCGGCCCTTCGCGCACCGCGGTGAACACTTCGACATCGCGGGCGAGTTCACCCTGCCGCGCTCGCCGCAGGGGCACCCGGTCGTCATCCAGGCCGGTGACTCGGACGAGGGGCGGGAGTTCGCCGCGTCCACGGCCGACATCGTCTTCACCCGGCACGGCTCGCTGGCGGCGGGACGCTCCTTCTACGCCGATGTGAAGCGGCGGCTGGCCAAGTACGGCCGTGAACCGGGCGACTTGAAGATCATGCCCGGCGTCACCGTCGTCCTCGGCGACAGCGCCGCCGAGGCGCAGGAGCGGGCCACCGAGATCCGACGGCAGCAGGTCTCCCCGCAGAACGCGATCCTCGCCCTGGAGCAGGTCTGGGGCGTCGACCTGTCGTCGTACGACCCCGACGGGCCGCTTCCCGAGATCGACCCGGTGGCGGAGTCCGGGATCACCCAGGGGCGGACCCGGCGCGGCGACACCGTCGCCATCGCCGAGAAGTGGCGGGCGCTGTCGAAGGAGAAGGGGCTGTCCATCCGGCAGACCGTGATCGAGGCAGGCGCCCGGCAGTCCTTCATCGGCACCCCCGAGGCCGTGGCCGCCGAGCTCGACGAGTTCGTGCAGAAGGACGCCGCCGATGGGTTCATCATCCAACCGGTGATCACCCCGCGCGGGCTCGACGAGTTCGTGGACCGGGTGGTGCCGCTGCTCCAGGAGCGGGGCGCGTTCCGCACCGAATACCGGGGCACCACCCTGCGCTCACACCTCGGGTTGCCCGACCCGGTATGGAAAGGCTGATCACCATGACGACAGATGCTGCCGACGAGTGGAAGCAGTGGCACGAGCACCGCGTCGAGTCTGTGTCGGCGCCCTACGGGCCGCTCGCGCTGACCGGCACGTACTGGCTCGAGGACCATCCGGACGGGCGACTTCCGGACATCCCCGGGATCTGGGCGGCCGACGGCGAGGGCGTGGTGCTGACCGCCGTCGCTGCCGACGGGCTGACGGTGGACGGGCAGCCCCTCGACGGTTCGGTCCGGCTCGCGGCCGACGCGGGAGCGGTGGACGCGGCCCGGGTGGCGTACGGCGAGCGGCGGCTGGTCGTGCTGGTGCGTGAAGGCGTGTGGGGTGTGCGGGCCTTCGACCCGGCGTCGCAGGCACGGCGCGCGTTCCGCGGTATCGAGGCCACGCCCTACGATCCGCGCTGGTCGGTGCCGGGGCGCTTCACTCCGTACGGCGAGGACCGCACCGTACGCGTGGCGAACGCGGACGGACGCGAACGCGGGCTGGCGCTCGCCGGCGAACTGGCCTTCACGCTCGACGGACAGGACCTCACCCTCCAGGTCGCGATCCAGGGCGACGTGCTGTGGGCCGTCTTCGCCGACACGACCAGCGGGGACGGAAGTTTCCGCTTCCGGTTCCTCTACCCGGCGGCCCCCGACGCCGAGGGCCGTACCACGGTCGACCTCAACCGTGCCGTGCTGCCGCCGTGTGCCTTCGCGGACCACTTCATCTGCCCCTTTCCGCCGCCCGGGAACACCCTGGGGGTCGCGGTGGAGGCGGGTGAGCGCAACCTGGTCTGAACCAGGGCACGGGTGGCCAAAAAGCATAGTTCGTTCAGAGGTCGACGGCCGAAAGGCACTCTTGCGTCTACCGGTCGTTCGGCCGAATACTCCCCGCAAGCGCTTGTCAGGGGCACGGCGTGTCCGGAATCCGGACGATCAGGCCCCTGGCTGCGCCTCACGGGCCCCGACCCCACGCGGGCCCACCGACTTCCCCTTGGGAGGAACGAACGTGAGGATCAAGCGCACAACCCCCCGCAGCGGCATCACGAGACGGACCCGGCTGATCGCCGTCACCACCGGACTCGTGGCCGCCGCAGCGATCGCGGTCCCCAGCGCGAACGCGTCCACGGCCACCCCCTTCAGCACGACCCAGCTGAAGAGCGCCAACGCCTCGGTGCTCAAGGCGGACGTCCCGGGCACCGCCTGGGCCGTCGACAGCAAGACCAACCGCGTTGTCGTCACCGTTGACAGCACGGTCTCCAAGGCCGAGATCGCGAAGATCAAGCGGCAGGCCGGCGCCAACGCCGGTGCCCTCACCATCAAGCACACCGCGGGGCAGTTCAAGCCGCTGATCACCGGCGGCGACGCCATCTACGGCGGCTCCTACCGCTGTTCGCTCGGCTTCAACGTGCACAGCGGGAGCACGTACTACTTCCTGACCGCCGGCCACTGCGGTGAGGTCGCCTCCACCTGGTACTCCAACTCCGGTCACACCACGACGCTGGGTACCAACGTGAGCTACAGCTTCCCGACCAACGACTTCGCGCTGGTCCGCTACACCAACTCCTCGATCGCGCACCCGAGCTCGGTCGGCAGCCAGACCATCACCAGTGCGGCCACTCCGAGTGTCGGCACCACGGTCTACCGCCGTGGCTCCACCACCGGCACGCACAGCGGCCGGGTCACCGCGCTGAACGCCACCGTCAACTACGGCGGCGGCGACGTCGTCTACGGCATGATCCAGACCACGGTCTGCGCCGAGGGCGGCGACAGCGGCGGTCCGCTGTACGGCGGCACCGTGGCCTACGGTCTGACCTCCGGCGGCAGCGGCAACTGCACCTCCGGCGGCACGACCTTCTTCCAGCCGGTCACCGAGGCGCTGAGCTACTACGGCGTGAGCGTCGGCTGACGCTTCCTTGAGTGGCCCCCGCACACAACTGGTGTGCGGGGGCTCCCTCTTGTTCGGGGAGCGGGGTTACCGTCGGAGGACGGGTAGGGGGTGTCCGGCGGATCGGATCGGTTCCCGGAGACCCCTCAAAGCTCAGTCCCCTGGGGGCCGGCATGGTCGAGGAGCTGGTGGCGGCGGGAGTGACCCTCGCGTCCGTCGGTGCGGTGTACGTGATGGCGGCGGCGAGAGTCGTCAAGCAGTACGAACGCGGTGTGGTGTTCCGGCTCGGAAGGCTGCGGTCCGAGGTGCGGGGGCCCGGGTTCACGATGATCGTCCCGTTCGTGGACAAGCTCCGCAAAGTGAACATGCAGATCGTGACGATGCCTGTGCCCGGGCAGGAGGGCATCACCCGGGACAACGTCACGGTGCGGGTGGACGCCGTCGTCTACTTCAAGGTGACCTCGCCGGCCGAGGCGGTCGTCCGGGTCGAGGACTACCGGTTCGCGGTCGCGCAGATGGCGCAGACCTCGCTTCGGTCCATCATCGGCAAGAGCGAGTTGGACGATCTGTTGTCCAACCGCGAAAAGCTCAACCAGGGGCTGGAGTTGATGATCGACAGTCCGGCCGTGGAGTGGGGCGTCACCATCGACCGCGTCGAGATCAAGGACGTCTCCCTGCCCGAGACCATGAAGCGCTCCATGGCCCGGCAGGCCGAGGCCGACCGCGAGCGGCGGGCGCGGGTCATCAACGCCGATGCCGAACTGCAGGCGTCGAAGAAGCTCGCCGAGGCCGCCAGGGAGATGTCCGAGCAGCCCGCCGCGCTGCAACTGCGGCTGCTGCAGACGGTGGTGGCGGTCGCCGCCGAGAAGAACTCCACGCTCGTTCTGCCGTTCCCGGTGGAGCTGCTGCGGTTCCTGGAGAAGGCCCAGCAGGGGGGTGCCGTGCCTCAGCAGGTTCCTCAGCAAGCGCCTCGGCAGGTTCCTCAGCAACCGGTGCAGGAGCAACTTCCGCCTCTCGCTCCTCGCTTGGATTCGGATGCCGACAGGTCGAATTCAAGACAGGACTAGACCTCACAGAGTGCGCACAGGCTACTCGCTCGTAGTGTTTGCAGAGCGAAGACGTGGGGTGACCGTGGACTGTCAAAACCGAGGGGGCGTGCGAAGCGCGTTCTACGCGCGTCCTGAAGACGCCCTTGTGTGCTCCCTGTTGGCCTCGGGATAGTAGGCGCTGTTCAACGCCTTCCGGTCCGGCGGGTCCCCACAACCTCCCGGGCCGAACCCCCCACAGGAGGACGTGAGTTGAAGCACCGACGCATACCCAAGCGGCGGGCAGCCCTGGCCGGTGCGGGCATCGCCGCACTCGTGGCCGCGGGAGTGACCTTCCAGACTGCGAACGCCAGTGAGCCCGCGAAGGACTCCGCGCCCCAGACCCTGTCGGCCCTGGCGGCCGGAAAGCTTGCCTCTACGCTCGGCAAGGACCTGGGCGCCGACGCGGCGGGAACGTATTACGACGCGAAGGCCAAGAGCCTTGTCGTGAACGTGCTCGACAAGGCCGCCGCCGAGACGGTCGAGGCGGCCGGCGCCAAGGCCAGAATCGTCGAGAACTCGCTGGCCGAACTGGACGGCGCCCGTACGACGCTGACGAAGGACGCCACCATCCCCGGTACGTCGTGGTCGACGGACCCGGTGAGCAACAAGGTCGTCGTCACCGCCGACAAGACCGTCTCCAAGACCGAGTTGGCCAAGCTGTCCGAGGTCGTCGACGGGCTCGGCGCCAAGGCCGAACTCAAGCGCTCGAAGGGGGAGTTCAAGCCCTTCATCGCAGGCGGCGACGCCATCTCCGGCTCGGGCGGGCGCTGCTCGCTCGGCTTCAATGTGACCAAGGGCGGCGAGGCGTACTTCCTCACCGCCGGGCACTGCACCGACGCGATCAAGACCTGGTCGGACTCCAGCGGCAACCAGATCGGCGAGAACGCCGACTCCCAGTTCCCGGGCAATGACTTCGGGCTGGTCAAGTACACCGCCGATGTGGACCACCCGAGCGAGGTCGACCTCTACAACGGCTCCACCCAGAAGATCACCAAGGCGGCCGAGGCCACGGTCGGCGAGAAGGTGACCCGCAGCGGTTCGACCACGCAGGTGCACGACGGTACGGTCACCGGTCTGAACGCCACCGTGAACTACTCGGAGGGCACGGTCAGCGGTCTCATCCAGACCGACGTCTGCGCCGAGCCCGGCGACAGCGGCGGCTCGCTGTTCGACGGCGAGTCGGCGATCGGTCTCACCTCCGGTGGCAGTGGTGACTGCACCTCCGGCGGCGAGACCTTCTTCCAGCCGGTCACCGAGGCGCTGTCTGCCGAGGGTGCCGAGATCGGCTGACGGTCGCTGCTACTGCGTTGAGTCCCGCCCCGCGCGCGAGGGGCGGGACTTTCGTGTGTGGGTGCGGGTGTGGGTGCGGGTGCGTTGTGTATGCCTGCGGCGCCTGTGCGGGTTCGGCGGGGGTGCGGGTGCGGGTGCGTTGTGTATGCCTGCGGCGCCTGTGCGGAATCGGTGGGGGTGCGCCTGGCGCCTGTCGGTGCGTTGGGGGTCGGGGCCGTGCCGGGGGGTGTCCGTCCTCGGTCGGGCGGTTGCTGTCTTGTGGGCTGTGCTCGGCGGTGACGCCCGCCGCTGCGGGCGGACACCCCCCGGCACGTCCCC
>NZ_JBEYVO010000049.1:33147-82391 GCF_040644055.1 Streptomyces sp. NPDC047043 | reverse complement strand
GCCCCCCTCCCACCCCCCCCCCTCACCTACCACCCCCCCCCCCCCCCCCCTACTTCTTCCGCGCCCCCCAACTCCCACCCGCGGGGGGGCCACATGGGGCCCCCCCCGCGCCCGCGGGCCCACCCCTTTGCATTGTTCACACCCCCGCTCACTCCTGTTCAGGAGCTCAGACGGGGCTCACCCCGCTCAGCGCTCCGTGCGGGTCGAGCACGTACTTGCGGCTGGCGCCCTGGTCGAACTCGGCGTAGCCGCGCGGTGCGTCCTCCAGGCCGATGACGGTCGCGTTGACCGCCTTGGCGATGTGCACGCGCCCGTGCAGGATCGCCATCATCAGGCCACGGTGGTACTTCATCACCGGGCACTGCCCGGTCGTGAAGTGGTGGCTCTTGGCCCAGCCGAGGCCGAGCCGCACCTTCAGCGTCCCGGACTTGGCGTCCTCGTCGACCCCGCCGGGGTCGTCCGTGACGTACAGCCCGGGGATGCCCAGGGCACCGCCCGCGCGCGTGATGCCCATCAGCGAGTTGAGGACCGTCGCGGGCGCCTCGGGGGCGTCCTTGCCGTGCGCCCGGGCCTCGAAGCCGACGGCATCGACCGCCGCGTCCACCTCGGGCTCGCCGAGGATCTGTGCGAGCTGGTCCTCGACGCTGCCCTGGGAGATGTCGACCGTCTCGCAGCCGAAACTCCGCGCCTGGGCGAGACGCTCGGCGTTGAGGTCGCCGACGACGACCACGGCCGCACCCAGCAGCTGCGCCGAGGCGGCCGCCGCCAGACCGACCGGGCCGGCCCCTGCGACGTACACCGTCGAACCGACACCGGCGCCCGAACTCACGACGCCGTGGAAGCCGGTCGGGAAGATGTCCGACAGCATGGTCAGGTCGAGCAGCTTCTCGCGCGCCTCGTCCCGGTCAGGGAACTTCAGCAGGTTGAAGTCGGCGTACGGGACCATGGCGTACTCGGCCTGGCCGCCGACCCAACCACCCATGTCGACATAGCCGTACGCCGCCCCCGGCCGGGCCGGGTTGACGTTCAGACAGATGCCGGTCTTGCGCTCCTTGCAGTTGCGGCACCGCCCGCAGGCGATGTTGAACGGTACGGAGACGATGTCGCCCACGTCGATGAACTCGACGTCCGGACCCCGTTCGACGACCTCGCCGGTGATCTCGTGTCCCAGCGCCAGCCCTTCCGGCGCGGTCGTCCGCCCGCGCACCATGTGCTGGTCGCTTCCGCAGATGTTCGTGGCGAGCACCTTGAGGATCACACCGTGCCGGCACTTGCGGCCGACGTTCTCGGTTGCGACCCCCGGCCCGTCCTGGAGTTCAAGCGTCGGGTAGTCGATGGTCCTGACTTCGACCGCGCCCGGCTTGAGATACGCGACTGCCCTGTTTCCGCTCATGCGTGATCGCCGTCCCTTCGGCTCCGAGCCTTCGGATGCCAGTGGCTGTGCGCATGGCCGAGTCTGCTACCGACACTCCCTTCCGGCCAGCCTTCGCGCGGGTGGTTGTCGCTCAGAACAGCGGCTCGGGCAGGACCCCCTCCAGCGCGAGCAGCTTGCGCTTCGTCTCCAGCCCGCCCCCGAACCCGCCGATGCCGCCGTCGCTCTCGACGACCCGGTGGCAGGGCACCACGACCGGCAGCGGATTGGACCCCATCGCCGTCCCCACCGCCTGGGCCGCACCCGGCTGGCCCACCCGCCCGGCCAGGTCGCCGTAGCCCACGACCGCGCCGTACGGGACGCCGGAGGCCAGCTCGCGCAGCACCTGCCGGTTGAAGCCGGAGATCAGCGACCAGTCCAGCGGCAGCTCGAAGTCACGCCGCTCACCCGAGAAGTACGCCTCGACCTGCCGTATCGCCTCGGCCAGCAGCGGCGAGTCGGGTGCCTCGACGGGCTCGCAGCCCAGTCGGGACGCCAGCCGCACGAGCGCCTTGTCGCGCACCGCGTCCGTGGCGTGGAACACGACGTTGACCAGTCCCTCGCGGGTCGCGGCCAGCAGCAGCGGACCGATCCCGCTGTCGACCACCGCCCACACGACCTGCTGTTCGTACCGCTCATGGCTGTCCATGCGCCCACCGTACGACCCGCCACTGACAACGCCCGGCGAGCGGGACTCAGGGCGCCTGCAGCGCGGCCCGGACCACGTCGGGCTTGTTGGTGATGATGCCGTCGACGCCGTGCCGGGCGGCCTGCCGGGCGGTGTCCGCGTCGTCGACGGTCCATGTGAAGACCGTCAGCGGCCTGCCGTGCGGCCCCGTGAAGGCATGGACGGCGGCGACGTAACGGGTCGAGACCGAGCTGTACGAGGGGTTGATCCCGTCGGTGAAGGACGCGTACTCGGGCAGGTCCGACATGGCCGGAGCACCGAGGAAACCCGTCCTGACGGCGGGCTTGAGGTCATGGACGATGCGCAGGCTGTCCGCGCTGAAGCTCTGCACGATCAGCCGGCCGGCCAGGTGCTGCCGGTCGAGCCAGCCCTCGTTGCTCAGCACCTTCAGGGTCTGCCGCTCGATGCCCGGGTACAGCTCCGGGTTCTTGATCTCCAGGAGCAGCTTCTGGTGGTTGTGCTCGACCCGGCGCATGTACTGCTCCAGCGTCGGCACGCGCGTGCCGACGTACCGCGGGCCGAACCAGCTCCCCGCGTCCAGGCGCGCGATCTCGGCCGCGGTGAAGTCCTTCACCTTCCAGGACGTCCGGCGGGGAAACACCTTCTCGACGTCGGTCGTGCGCTGCAGACTGTCGTCGTGGATGACGACGAGCTCGCCGTCCCTGGTCCGCTGGACGTCGTTCTCGACCCAGCCGATGCCCAGCCGGGCCGCCTCGTCGATGGCGGCGAGGGTGTTCTCGGGCGCGTAGGCGGAGGCGCCCCGGTGACCGAAGACCAACGGCCGCTCGTCGACGGCGTCGCCCGCCCGGGCGGCGGAGCCGGGCAGCAGGAGGGCGGCGGTTCCCAGCAGCGCGGTCGTGATGGCGGCAAGTGCGCGCGCGTACATGCGTACTCCCTCACGTCGTGCGATCACGGACAGATCAACTGTGACAGCAGAGCGTCAACGACGGAGGAGTGCAGAACGGCCACACATTGAATGGAGTCGCCCAAGTCCGCTCACCGGTGCCGCACAACTGAGGCAACGACGTGTTTCTTTGCCGGAAAATCGTTCGACCATTCTGGTGGGAGTCATACTCTCTGCCTCAACCCTGACCGCTCGGGCGGTCTTGGGAGGGGGCGCATTTCAAGGAATTCCGGGACGTAAGAGGGCGGGAAGGGCAGCCGCGCATGCAAGGCACGGTCGACGGATTCAGCTACGGACTCGTCACACCGCTGGTGGCCTATCTCATGGCCTCCCTCGGCGGCGCCCTCGGCCTGCGCTGCACCACCAGATCGATGCTTGTCGCACACTCGTCGCGCCCCGCCTGGCTCGTCCTGGGCTCGGCGGCGATCGGCTCCGGCATATGGACCATGCACTTCGTCGCGATGATGGGGTTCACGGTCAAAGGAGCACCGATCCATTACGACAAACCGACGACGTTCGCCAGCCTCGGCATCGCGGTCGTCATGGTGGGCGTAGGGATCTTCATCGTCGGCTACAAGGGCGCGACCGGAACGTCCCTGTTCACCGGCGGCACGATCACAGGCCTGGGCATCGCCTCGATGCACTACCTGGGCATGGCCGGAATGCGCCTGAACGGAAAGCTGGAGTACAACACGGTCACCGTCGGCGTCTCCGTCGTCATCGCGATGGTCGCCGCCACTGCCGCCCTGTGGGCGGCCGGACAGGTCCGAGGCTTCCTGTGGAGCGTGGGCGCGAGCCTCGTGATGGGGCTAGCGGTCAGCGGCATGCACTACACGGGCATGGCGGCCCTCAGCGTCCACCTCCACGGCACGGGCGCCCCCACCTCCGGCGACTCGCCCGCCGCGCTGCTGTGGCCCATGCTGATCGGCCCGCTCGTCTTCCTCCTCATCGCCGCCGTGGTCGTGATGTTCGACCCGCTCATGGTCATGGGGAAGCCCGACTGGACCCCCGTCGAGCAGAAGCCGGGCGTCCCGGCCCACCCCGCCGTCCACCACCCGGCCCGCCGCCCCCCGCTGCGCCCCTCCCGGCAGCCGGGCCGCCGCAACTCCCGCACGCCGCAGAACCGCTGATCGGGCCGCGTTGTCAGTGGCGGGTCGTACGGTTGATTGCATGCGGCCCGTTTCCAACATCGAACGCACGGTGGCGCCCTTCGAGGTCGTCAGCCCCTACCAGCCCAGCGGCGACCAGCCGACGGCCATCGCCGAGCTGGCCAAACGCATCGAGGCAGGCGAGCGTGACGTCGTCCTGCTCGGCGCGACCGGCACCGGCAAGTCCGCCACCACCGCGTGGATGATCGAGAAGCTCCAGCGCCCCACCCTCGTGATGGCGCCGAACAAGACCCTGGCCGCCCAGCTGGCGAACGAGTTCCGCGAGCTGCTGCCGAACAACGCGGTCGAGTACTTCGTCTCGTACTACGACTACTACCAGCCCGAGGCCTACGTCCCGCAGTCGGACACCTACATCGAGAAGGACTCCTCGATCAACGAGGAGGTCGAGCGCCTGCGCCACTCCGCGACCAACTCGCTGCTCACCCGCCGCGACGTCGTGGTGGTCGCCTCGGTCTCCTGCATCTACGGCCTCGGTACACCGCAGGAGTACGTGGACCGCATGGTCCCGCTCAAGGTCGGCGACGAGATCGACCGCGACCAGCTGCTGCGCCGTTTCGTCGACATCCAGTACACGCGCAACGACCTGGCCTTCACCCGGGGCACCTTCCGCGTCCGCGGCGACACCATCGAGATCTTCCCGGTCTACGAGGAACTCGCCGTCCGGATCGAGATGTTCGGCGACGAGATCGAGGCGCTCTCGACGCTCCACCCGATCACCGGCGAGATCATCAGCGACGACGAGCAGCTGTATGTCTTCCCGGCCTCCCACTACGTCGCGGGTCCCGAGCGCATGGAGCGGGCCGTCAACGACATCGAGAAGGAGCTCGGCGAGCGCCTGGCCGAGCTGGAGAAGCAGGGCAAGCTCCTGGAGGCCCAGCGCCTCAGGATGCGGACGACGTACGACCTCGAGATGCTCCGCCAGATCGGCTCCTGCTCCGGCGTCGAGAACTACTCGATGCACTTCGACGGCCGCTCGCCCGGCTCCCCGCCCAACACCCTGCTGGACTACTTCCCGGACGACTTCCTGCTGGTCATCGACGAGTCCCACAACACCGTCCCGCAGATCGGCGCGATGTACGAGGGCGACGCCTCCCGCAAGCGCACCCTCGTCGACCACGGCTTCCGGCTGCCCTCCGCCCTCGACAACCGGCCCCTGAAGTGGGAGGAGTTCCAGGAGCGCATCGGGCAGACGGTCTATCTGTCGGCGACCCCCGGCAAGTACGAGCTCTCGCGCGCGGACGGCGCCGTCGAGCAGATCATCCGCCCCACCGGCCTCATCGACCCGGAGGTCGTGGTCAAGCCCACCGAGGGCCAGATCGACGACCTGGTGCACGAGATCCGCACCCGCACCGAGAAGGACGAGCGCGTCCTGGTCACCACACTCACCAAGAAGATGGCCGAGGACCTCACGGACTACTTCCTGGAACTCGGCATCCAGGTCCGCTATCTGCACAGCGACGTCGACACCCTGCGCCGCGTCGAGCTGCTGCGCGAACTGCGCTCCGGCGAGTTCGACGTCCTGGTCGGCATCAACCTCCTCCGTGAGGGCCTCGACCTGCCCGAGGTGTCCCTGGTGGCCATCCTCGACGCCGACAAGGAGGGCTTCCTGCGCTCCGGCACCTCCCTGATCCAGACCATCGGCCGCGCGGCGCGCAACGTGTCCGGCCAGGTTCACATGTACGCCGACAAGATCACCCCCGCGATGGAGAAGGCCATCGAGGAGACCAACCGCCGCCGGGAGAAGCAGGTCGCGTACAACACCGCGAACGGCATCGACCCCCAGCCGCTGCGCAAGAAGATCAACGACATCGTCGCCCAGATCGCCCGCGAGGACGTCGACACGGAGCAGCTGCTCGGCTCGGGCTACCGCAAGCTGAAGGACGGCAAGGGCGCCAAGGCACCCGTGCCCGCGCTCGGCGGCAAGGCAGCCGGCGGCGCAAAGGCCAAGGGCAAGGCCAAGGAGACGGTTCCGACCGACCGGCCCGCGGCCGAACTCGCCGAACAGATCGAGGAGATGACGGCGCGTATGCGCGCCGCCGCCGCGGACCTCCAGTTCGAGATCGCGGCCCGGCTGCGCGACGAGGTCTCCGAGATGAAGAAGGAACTGCGCCAGATGCGGGAGGCAGGCCTGGCCTGACCCCCTCCGGTCCGCCGTCGTACCTCGGCATCTGCGCACTGTGTTGCAAGACCGACACAAAGCACGAGCCGGGGTACGGCACTGTCAGTGGCCCTGCGTAGGGTTCTGGTCAACCGCGGGTTCCGCGGCAACAGGGGACAGTTCGAGAGGGGAAACAGCGCGTGACCGTCAACATGACCAAGGGTCAGGCCATCAGTCTGCAGAAGAACGACGGAGGCAGCCTGACGGCGGTGCGCATGGGTCTCGGCTGGCAGGCGGCTCCCCGGCGCGGCCTGTTCGGCTCGCGCACCCGGGAGATCGACCTGGACGCCTCCGCCGTCCTGTTCGCGGACAAGCAGCCGGTCGACGTCGTCTTCTTCCGCCACCTGGTGAGCGACGACGGCTCCGTGCGCCACACCGGTGACAACCTCGTCGGCGGTGTCGGACAGGGCGGCGACGACGAGGCGATCCTCGTCGACCTGGCGCGCATCCCGGTCCACATCGACCAGATCGTCTTCACCGTGAACTCCTTCACGGGCCAGACGTTCCAGGAGGTGCAGAACGCGTTCTGCCGCCTGGTCGACGAGACCAACGGCCAGGAACTCGCCCGCTACACGCTGGCGGGCGGCGGACAGTACACGGCCCAGATCATGGCCAAGGTGCACCGCTCGGGCCCGGGCTGGACGATGACGGCCCTCGGCACCCCGGCCAACGGCCGCACCTTCCAGGACCTGATGCCGGCGATCCTGCCGCACCTGTAGGACAACCGGGCCAGGGCCCGTCCGGAAGCGGGCCCTGGCCGCACACGACACGACACATCGGCGACACAGGGGGACGAGGGCGATGACGGCCGAGCTGGTGCGGGGGCAGAACCACCCGCTCTCCCAGGCCCGTCTGGAGATAAGGGTCTCGGCCGGCACGCCGATCGTGGCCTCGGCCACGCTCGGCGACGAGCACGGCAGGGCCCGCGGCATCGAATGGGTGGCCCACCCCGGCGCGCCCAGCCTGCCCGGGCTCGAGGTCTCCAAGCAGGCGGCCGCCGACCACCGTCTCGCGGTGGACCTCGATGCCGTGCCCGAGGCCGTGCACCGCGTCAACGTGCTGCTCGCCCTGCCCACGGGGACGGGTCCGGTGCGCTTCGGCGCCGTGGCCGCCCCCTTCGTGGCCGTCACCGGCCTCGACGGAACCGAGGTCGCCAGCTACACGATCACCGGACTGGACGCCGAGTCGGCCGTCGTCGCCCTGGAGCTCTACCGCCGACAGGACGCCTGGAAGGTGCGCGCCGTCGGCCAGGGATACGCCGGCGGTCTCGCCGAACTCTTCACCGACCAGGGCCTGCCCGAGGCCCACCATCTCGCGGGCAGCATCAACGAGGCGGTGACCCAGGGCCTGTCCCGCTCGGTCCCGGCGCCCCCGCAGCGCACGGCGGACGGCGACCGTACCCGCCAGACGGCCGCACCGGCGCCCGGCCCCGACCAGGGCGGCCCCGCGCCGCACGGCGGCCCCGGGCCCACGGCCCCGCAGCCCGGCTCCCCGTACGGAACCCCGGGGACCGGCCTGCCGCAGCCCGGATACCCCGCAGGTCCCGCGCCCGCGGACCCCTCCGCCGTCACCCAGCCGTCCGCGTCCACCGCCGACGGCCCGATCGACTACAGCCACCCGAGGCGGCAGAACGCCGCTCCGCCCCCGCCCCCGCCGACCGCGCCCCCCGCCCCGCCCGGGCAGCCCGCGCAGCCTGTCGCCGGTGATGCGACCGGCTGGTCCATGGAGGAGCGGCTCTACAACCAGGTCTGGGGCATGTTCGAAGACCTGGCCCGTACCACGGCCGCGTACCGCAGCGCCGTCGACTTCGCCGACTCGCGCATGGAGAAGGAGCTCGACCAGGTCCTCTCCGACCCGCGCAGCAGGATCGGCGGGCAGGGCGACACCGCGCGCGAGACGGCCCGCGCCAAGCACACACAGCTTGTCGACCAGGCCAGGGCGGCCCTCGACCGGGACCTCGCCCAGCTTGCCGCCGAGGCCGATGTCGTCGAGCCGGCGCTGCCGCCCGCGTACGCTCGCTGGGACAACCCCGTCTGGCACGGCTACCGGGTACCGATGGAGATCCCGATGGCCCTGCGCCTGGGCGACCTCTATCTGCCCGAGAGCGAGCTGCTGCGCATCCCGATGCTGGTCCGCCTGCCGCTGGAGCGCGGACTGTGGATCGACAGCGGACGCACCGGATCCGTCGACGAGTCGTTCGCCGACGCCCACGAACTGGGTCAGCTCGCGATGGCGACGGCCGTGGCGATCGCGGCCCGGCTGCTCGCGGTCTATCCGGTGGGCGAGTTCAGCGTGCACGTCATCGACCCGGCAGGCTCCGGGGTGCAGGCGCTCGCGCCGCTGGTGCAGACCGGCGTCCTCGCGACCCCGCCCGCGCTGGGCGCGGCGGGCGTGACGGATGTCCTGACCCGGCTCACCCAGCGCGTGGACCTGGTGCAGATGGCGGTGCGCGGCGGCGCGGCCGACTCCCTCCCGCCCGGCCTCGACACGGCCGAGCAGTTGCTGATCGTCAACGACTTCCCGCACGGCTTCGACGACCGGGCCGTGACCCAGCTGCGCTACCTCGCGGACGAGGGCCCGGCTGTCGGCGTGCACCTGATGATGGTCGCGGACCGTGAGGAGGCCGCCGGGTACGGGCCGTTGCTCGACCCCCTGTGGCGTTCACTGCTGCGGCTGACCCCGCTGCCCGACGATCACCTCGCCGATCCGTGGGTCGGCCACGCCTGGACGTACGAGCCGTCGCTCGTGCCGTCCGGCAGCCAGGTTCTCCAGCAGGTGCTCAACCAGGTGGCGGCAGCCCGTACCAAGCATTGGTAAAGCATCTCTGAGCAGCTCTTTTGACCTTTTCTTTGCCAATCACTTTACCGTTCCTTGGTGGTTGGGGTACTGTTGTTCCCACGGAGGGGAGTACTCCCTGTCGACTGCGGCGTGCCCGTCAATACGGATCGGATCTGATCCCGGGGCGTCGGCCCACCGTGGGTGGAAGAGACCTCCGGCAGCGCGACGACGCTGGTCATTGCCGTTACGACTGCCGGAGGCGCAGTGGATGTTTCCCCGACCCTGTGGGTCCTGACCATCGTGGGCCTTGCCGCCCTGATCGCGGTCGACTTCTTCATCGGCCGCAAGCCGCACGACGTCTCGATCAAGGAAGCCGGGATCTGGACGGCCGTCTGGATCGCCCTCGCCGGGCTCTTCGGACTCGGGCTGCTCCTCTTCGGAGGCGGCCAGGCCGGCGGCGAGTTCTTCGCGGGCTTCATCACCGAGAAGTCGCTGAGCGTCGACAACCTCTTCGTCTTCGTCCTGATCATGGCGAAGTTCGCGGTCCCCTCGCAGTACCAGCAGAGGGTGCTGCTCGTCGGCGTCCTCATAGCCCTCGTCCTGCGGGCCGTCTTCATCGCCGCAGGTGCGGCGATCCTCGCCAGCTTCGCGTGGGTCTTCTACCTCTTCGGCGCGTTCCTGATCTGGACCGCCTGGAAGCTCATCCAGGAGGCCCGGGCCGACGAGGAGGACGAGGAGTTCGAGGAGAACAAGCTGCTCAAGGCCGCCGAGCGCCGCTTCGGTGTCGCTGACCGCTACCACGGCACCAAGCTGTGGATCCAGCAGAACGGCAAGCGGGTCATGACCCCGATGCTGGTCGTGATGCTGGCGATCGGCACCACGGACGTCCTGTTCGCACTCGACTCCATCCCCGCGATCTTCGGCCTGACCCAGGACCCGTACATCGTGTTCACCGCGAACGCCTTCGCCCTGATGGGTCTTCGCCAGCTGTACTTCCTCATCGGCGGGCTGCTCAAGAAGCTGGTCCACCTCAGCTACGGCCTGTCGATCATCCTGGGCTTCATCGGCGTCAAGCTGGTGCTGCACGCACTGCACGAGTCCGGGGTGCACGTCCCGGAGATCTCCATCCCGGTCTCCCTCGGCGTGATCTGTGCGGTCCTGATCGTCACCACCATCACCAGCCTGAGGGCGTCCAAGAAGCAGGCGGAGGCCGAGGCGGCGCAGGCGAGGAGCGAAGGCGCTCCGAAGGACAGCATCCAGGCCTGACCGCGACCGACGTAGGAACAACCAGCACCGGGAGTGCCCCACGATGAATTGCAGCCCCCCGCTCCCGGTGCTTCGTTGGGTGCTGAGCGCTCCCGCCCCGGGAGTGCCACGGCCGGGTGGAGGCATCCGTGGACGCACCGATGAAGTTCGTGCAGATCATCGACTTCGAGACCGATCGCATCGAGGAGATGCGGCAGCTGGCCGAGGAGACGGACCAGCGCCTCGCGGGCCGCAGCGGCGGCCCCACGCACCGTCTCGTCCTCAAGGACAGGAATCAGCCGAACCGATACCTCGTGGTGATCGAGTTCAACTCGTACGAGGAGGCCATGGCCAACAGCAACGACCCCGAGACGACGAAGTTCGCCGAGCGGATGGCAGCGCTGTGTACGAAGCCGCCCTCCTTCGTCGACTGCGACGTAGAGGCGATGACCGAGTTGAAGTAAGGCGCCGCGGGCCCCGCGCAGCCGGAGTGCGGGGCCCGAACCCCTCTGCGAGGATCGCTCCATGATCGCTCGGCTCAGGTCGCTCACCACCCGGTGGACGTACCTCGTGCCGGTGCTCGCGATCGTCCTGCTGGCCTTCACCTGGGGACGAGACCTGCCCGCGGCGGTCGTCGCGCTGGTGACACTGGTCCTCGCGGGGGCCGTTCTGTCCGCCGTCCATCATGCCGAGGTCGTCGCCCACCGCGTCGGCGAGCCCTTCGGCTCCCTCGTCCTCGCCGTCGCCGTCACGATCATCGAAGTCGCCCTGATCGTCACGCTGATGGCAGACGGCGGGGACAAGAGCTCCACCCTGGCCCGGGACACCGTCTTCGCGGCCGTGATGATCACCTGCAACGGCATCGTCGGCCTCTGTCTCCTCGTCGCCTCCCTGCGCCACGGCCTCGCGGTCTTCAACCCCGAGGGCACCGGCGCCGCCCTCGCGACGGTCGCCACCCTGGCCACGCTCAGCCTGGTGCTGCCGACGTTCACGACGAGCAAGCCGGGCCCGGAGTTCTCCGGCGTGCAGCTCACGTTCGCCGCGATCTCCTCGCTGATCCTCTACGGCCTGTTCGTCGCGACCCAGACCGTGCGGCACCGCGACTACTTCCTGCCCATCACCCGCCAGGGCGAGGTCATCGCCTCGGACGACCACGCGGATGCGCCGACCGCCCGCACCGCCAGGATCAGCCTGGGCCTGCTCCTGCTCGCCCTCGTCGGCGTGGTCGGGCTGGCGAAGGGCGTGTCCCCCACGATCGAGTCCGGCGTGGAGGCCGCCGGGCTGCACCACGCCGTCGTCGGCGTGATCATCGCCCTGCTGGTGCTGCTCCCGGAGACCATCGCCGCGTTGCGCTCCGCCCGCCGGGACCGGGTGCAGACCAGCCTGAACCTCGCCCTCGGCTCCGCCATGGCCAGCATCGGCCTGACCATCCCCGCGGTCGCCCTGGCCTCGATCTGGCTCTCCGGCCCGCTCGTCCTCGGTCTCGGATCGGTGCACATGGTGCTGCTCGCGCTGACCGTGGTGGTGGCCTCCCTGACCGTGGTGCCGGGCCGGGCCACGCCGCTGCAGGGAGGGGTCCATCTGGTGCTGTTCGCGGCCTACTTGGAGCTGGCGATCAATCCATGACCGGCTGCGCGACGACCACCGTCACCGGCCGGGTCTCGGGCAGCATCGCGAAGCACCCGAGGCTCAGCAGCGCGATCCCGGTCAGATAGGCGCCCACCCCCCACGGCACCCGGCCTCCGTGCTCGGCAAGGGCCGTCGCCGCGATCGGCGTGAGCGCACCCCCGAGGACCCCGCCGAGGTTGTAGCCGACCGCCGCGCCCGTGCAGCGCACCCGAGGCTCGTACAACTCGGGCAGATAGGCGGCGATCACCCCGAACATCGTGACGAACGCGAGCAGTGCGCCCAGGAAGCCCACGAACATCAGCAGCGGCCGGCCGGTCGCGAGGAGCGCCACTGTTGGAAGCATCCACACGACCGCGGCAGTGCACCCGGCCAGGCACATCGGCCGTCGCCCATAACGGTCCCCGAGCAGCGCGGCCAACGGCGTCAGCGAGCCCTTCACCGCCACGGCGGCCATGATGCAGGTCAGCATGACGGTACGGCTCACCCCCAGCCGCTCCGTCGCGTACGCGAGGGACCAGGTGGTCACGGCGTAGAAGATCGCGTACCCGATGGAGAGGGCGCCCGCCGTCAGCAGGACGAGGCGCCAGTGGTCGCGTGCGACCTCGGCGAGCGGCACGCGCGCGTGGTCGTCGATTTCGAGGAAGCTGGGGCTCTCCGCGAGCGACGAGCGCAGCCACAACCCGACCGCGGCCAGTCCCCCCGCCACCCAGAACGGCACCCGCCAACCCCATTGCGTGAACTGCGCGTCGGAGAGTGTCGCCGACAGCGCCAGCACCACACCGTTGGCGAGCAGGAACCCCAGTGCGGGCCCGACCTGCGGGAAGCTCGACCACAGTGCACGCCGCTCGGCGGGCGCGTGCTCCGCGGTCAGCAGCACGGCCCCGCCCCACTCCCCGCCGAGCCCCAGCCCTTGGAGAAAGCGCAGGACCAGGAGCAGCACGGGGGCGACCACACCGATCGAGTCGTACGTCGGCACACAGCCGACCGCGATCGTCGAGGCGCCGGTCAGCAGCAACGAGCCGACCAGGACCGGCCGGCGCCCGCGCCGGTCCCCGATGTGCCCGAACAGCACCGAACCCAGCGGTCGCGCCACGAACCCCACGCCGAACGTCGCGAAGGCGGCCAACGTCCCCGCCACCGGCGAGAACGTCGGGAAGAACAGCGGCCCCAGGACCAGTGCCGCCGCGGTCCCGTAGACGAAGAAGTCGTAGAACTCGATGGCCGTCCCGGCGAGCGAGGCGGCCGCGAGCCGCAGCATGGAGGGTGCCCTTACGGTGCGTACGTCGTGCATGCCGCGTCAACTACCCACGGTGACCGCGGGTTACGGGGGCGCGTGGGCGCGGCTGGGTCTCGTCAGTACGTGACGGTGATGCGCCGGGCGGGCCCGTCGACGCGGACGATGCCGCCGTAGGGGATGACGAGTTGTGGATCGGTGTGGCCGAAGTCCACGTCGAAGACGATCGGGGTGTCGGGGGCATACATCTGCATGGCCCGCACCACGGCCTCGCGCTGTTCGGCGGCGTAACGCGCCGCTGCCTCCGGGCTGTTGGGGCTCTCGAACGACCAGGTCTTGGCGCGGGCCATCAGCAGCGCGGAGAAGCGCTGCAGGAGCCCGCGCTCGCCCATGTTGCGCAGGGTGCGGAAGACCTCGGCGGCGCTCGGCAGTTCCTCCGAGGTCTCCAGGAACAGCACTCCGCCGTCGTACTCCGAGAGGTCGTGCGCGATCTCGCGGTCGGCCATCAGGAGCCAGCCGACGATCTCCAGATTGCCGCCCCAACTGCGGCCTTCGACCACACGGCCGGGATTCACCCAGGTCCATCCGCTGCCGGGCCTGGTCTCCGGCTCCTCGTCGAACGTCGCAGGGTCGGCCCAGTCGCGGTTGACGTCGCCCCAGCGCTCGGCGGGCTTCAGCTCGTACTCGCCGGAGGTGAACAGCGCCGCCCTCAGCGACTCGACGGTCAGCTCATCCATGGCGACCGGCCGGCCCAGCGCGGTCATCACGGTCGCGCCGTGATAGCCGACGATTCCCGTGTTGCGCAGATACATGAGCAGGTTCGTGTTGTCGCTCATCCCGAAGAACGGCTTCGGGTTGGCCTGGATCAACTCCCGGTCCAGCAGCGGCAGGACGGTGATCTGGTCGTCGCCGCCGATCGACGCCATGACGGCCTTGATGTCCGGGTCGGCGAACGCGGCGTGGATGTCGTCGGCACGCTCCTGCGCGGTCGCGCCCATCTTGCGGGTCGTCGGGTACTCGACCGGTTCGAGGCCGAACTCCTTGCGCAGGCGCTCCAGTCCCAGTTCGTGGGGGCGCGGGAAGAGCCCGGGCAGGCCGGACGCAGGCGAGATCACGGCCATACGGTCCCCGGGCGACGGCTTGGGCGGGTACGAGATCGTCGTCATGCCGGGAGGGTACGGGCCGTCGCGCTCTCGGCGCACCGTGATAAACCGGGTCTGAACAGCGGTCCTGTACGGATCGCGCCACCCGAACGGACCGGAGGAACCGTGCCCCGCACCCTGGCCAACGCCCCGATCATGATCCTCAACGGCCCCAACCTGAACCTCCTCGGCCAGCGTCAGCCGGAGATCTACGGCAAGGACACGCTGGCCGACGTCGAGGCGCTGTGCGCCAAGGCGGCGGCCGCGCACGGGGGCACGGTGGACTTCCGCCAGTCCAACCACGAGGGCGAGTTGGTCGACTGGATCCACGAGGCACGGCTGAACCACTGCGGGATCGTGATCAACCCCGGCGCCTACTCGCACACCTCAGTCGCGATTCTGGATGCGCTCAACACCTGTGACGGACTGCCCGTGTTGGAGGTCCACATCTCCAACATCCACCAGCGCGAGTCCTTCCGGCACCACTCGTACGTCTCGTTGCGTGCCGACGGGGTCATCGCGGGGTGCGGTGTGCAGGGGTACGTGTTCGGCGTGGAGCGGGTCGCGGCGCTCGCGGGGGCGGCTCGGGCCGACGCGTAGAGACGGCGGACGGGGCGGTGGGTAAGCCCCGATGACCAGGCGCGCGACTATTACAGCCGTCCCGCCTCCACGATCCGTCGCAGGAAGCGCTGTGTGCGCTCCTGCTGCGGGTCGCCGAAGACCTGCTCCGCGGTTCCGCGCTCCAGGACCACGCCTCCGTCCAGAAAACAAACCTGGTCGGCGACATCCCGGGCGAAGCCCATCTCATGCGTGGCCAGCACCATCGTCATGCCGTCGCCCTTGAGGTCGCGGACGACGGTGAGGACCTCGCCGACGAGTTCCGGATCGAGCGCCGCGGTGATCTCGTCGAGCAGCAGCAGCCGGGGGCGTACGGCCAGAGCGCGCACGATCGCCACACGCTGCTGCTGACCGCCGCTCAGCCGGTCCGGGTACTCGCCCGCCTTCCCGCCGAGTCCGAGCCGCTCCAGGAGCTCCCTGGCACGCTCCT
This sequence comes from Streptomyces sp. NPDC047043, assembly GCF_040644055.1. Taxonomy (NCBI): domain Bacteria; kingdom Bacillati; phylum Actinomycetota; class Actinomycetes; order Kitasatosporales; family Streptomycetaceae; genus Streptomyces; species Streptomyces sp. NPDC047043. The sequence continues at coordinate 66,985 of NZ_JBEYVO010000049.1, read as the reverse complement.
CGGCCTCCGCACGGGCCAATCCGTGCACGCGCCGCGGGGCGAGCGTGATGTTGTCCAGGACGGTCATGTGCGGGAACAGGTTGTACGCCTGGAAGACCACGCCGATACGGCGCCGTACCGCGTCCTGGTCGGCGCGCGGATCGGTGATCTCCTCGCCGTCCAGCCAGATCGCGCCGTCGTCGATCTCCTCCAGGAGGTTCGCGCACCGCAGCAGCGTCGACTTGCCGGAACCCGACGCGCCGATCAGCGCGGTCACCGTGTGCGGCGCGACCTTCAGGTCGACGTCCCGCAGGACGACGGAGCCGCCGAAGGTCTTGCGCACGGACTCCATACGCAGCACGGGCGCGTCGCTCATATCGATCCTCCCTGGGCCCGCCGACGGTCCATCCGGGCCGTCACCCAGTCAGTGAAGCGGGTCATCGGGATGGTCAGCGCCACGAAGACCAGGCCCGCGACGATGTACGGCGTGTAGTTGAGGCTGCGGCCCACGATGATGTCCGCGGCCCGGACGGCGTCGATCGCACCGCCGATCGACACCAGGCCGGTGTCCTTCTGCAGCGACACCAAGTCGTTGAGGAGGGGCGGCACCTGGCGCCGTACGGCCTGAGGCAGCACCACGTACCTGAGCGCCTGCCGGTTGGTGAGGCCGAGCGAGCGGGCCGCGGCGCGCTGCGAGGGGTGGACGGACTCGATGCCGGCGCGGAACACCTCGGCCACGTACGCCGAGTACGTCAGCGTGAGGGCCGTACCGCCGAGGAGGACCGGGTCGACGGTGACGCCCTGCAGGCGCAGCGCCGGGACGCCGAGGACCACGATCATCAAGTTGATGATCAGCGGCAGTCCGCGGAAGAAGTCGGTGTACGCGGCGGCCAGCGCCCTGAGGGGGAAGAACACCGGGCCGCGCAAGGTGCGCGCGATGGCGATCAGCATGCCGAGGACCAGGACGGCGACACCGCAGATCAGCAGGAGCCGTACGTTCAGCCACAGTCCTTCGAGGACCTTCGGGAGCGCCTCGCGCGCGTACTGCCCGTTGAAGAACGTCTCCTTGGTGCGCGGCCAGCCCGGCGCGTTGACGACGATCAGGTAGAGGACGACGCCCGTGACGAGGGTCGAGAGCGCGGCGATCGCCGTCGCGCGGCGGGCACGGGCGCGCTTGAAGGCCTCGCGCTCGATCCGCCGCTGCGACGGGACGTAGCCGTCGCCCCCGCCGGTCATGTCTCCCTTGTCGTCCGCGCCGTCCTGGCCGGACTCCTCCTTGGTGACCGTCACTTGAGCACCGGGGCGTCGACGGCGTCGGAGAGCCACTGCTTCTCGATCTTCGACAGGGTGCCGTCCTTGCGCAGGGCGTCGACGGCGTCCGTCACGCAGGAGGTGAGCGCGCTGCCCTTGTCGAGCACCAGCCCGAACTGCTCCGGCGTACCGCCCTGGTTCTCGAACTGTCCGACGATCTCGGCGTTCGTCACCTCGGCCGCGGTGATGTAGAAGGCGGTCGGCAGGTCGACGACGATGGCGTCCACCTGGCCGTTCTTCAGCGCCGACTTGGCCTGGTCGTTCTTGGCGTAGACGGCGGCCTCCTGCTTCGGCTTCACCACGTCGGTGATGTAGTCGAGGCTGGTGGTGCCGACCTGGGCGCCCAGCTTGAGGTTCTTCAGGTCAGCGATGCCGGTCGCCTTCGCGGCCTTCGAGTCCTTCAGCGCGATGACGGCCTGGCGCACGTCGTAGTAGCCGGACGAGAAGTCCACGGCCTTCTTGCGCTCGGCGCTGATCGACACCTGGTTGATGTCGAAGTCGAAGGTCTTCACACCGGGCGCGAAGGCCTTGTTGAACGGCACGCTCTGCCAGACGACGGCGCTCTTGTCGTAGCCGAGCTGCTTCGCCACGGCGTAGGCGACTGCCGACTCGAAGCCCTTGCCGTTGGCGGGCTTGTCGTCCTTGAACCACGGTTCGTACGCGGGCTCGTCGGTGGCGACGGTGAGCTTGCCGGAGGTCTTGGTGGCCAACTTGCCCTTGGCGCAGGTGGAACCGGTCGACCCCGAGGCGTTGTCGCTCGCCTTCTCCTCGGGCTGCGGAGCGCAGCCGACCGCGGTGGCGAGCAGGGCTATGGTTGCCGCGGCGACGGCGCGGCGCAGTGCGCGAGGGGCGAGGTGCATGGCGGGAGATTGGCAGTCCCGCGTCCTGTTTGTCGAGGTCACGACCGCAATTGTCCGCATAGTGGGAACGAGTGTTGCAGTCCTGTGAACACTTCCCCCGGACGCCTCGTTTCACGCCGGGGCCGCCGGTCGAGGGCGGGGATCGAAAGACCGGCGGCCCGTACCGCGCAGGAGCCGTCATCCTGTGCGGGGCTGCCTCCAGTTGACTGCGCAACAACGTGCGCCGGGAGCGCGCGCATGGCACCGGCGCGTGTGAATGCTTCACACGGGGTGCGTGCGCGAAGTCGGCGTCTGCGTGCGGGAGTTGGGCCGGACGGGACGTACGGGGTGTGACGCTTCTGCAGGGGCGGCAGATCGTGCGACCCGCCCGCCCCTCACCACCCGCGCGCGTGCCACTCCGGCAGCTGCGGCCGTTCCGCGCCCAGGGTCGTGTCGTTGCCGTGTCCCGGGTAGACCCAGGTCTCGTCCGGGAGCACGTCGAAGATCTTCGTCTCGACGTCGTGGATCAGACTGGCGAACGCCTTCGGATCCTTACGGGTGTTGCCGACGCCCCCGGGGAAGAGGCAGTCCCCCGTGAACACATGGGGATGCCCGTGCGGGTCGTCGTAGACGAGGGCGATCGAGCCCGGCGTGTGCCCGACCAGATGGCGCGCGGTCAGCTCCACGCGCCCCACCCGGACGGTGTCGCCGTCGTCGACGAGGACATCCGTCGGCACGGGAATGCCGGTGGCGTCCTCCCGGCCCGCGTAGGTGCGGGCGCCGGTGGCCGTGACCACCTGGGCGAGCGCCTGCCAGTGGTCGCCGTGCTGATGCGTGGTGACGACGGACGCGATGCCGTCGTCACCGATCATGCCGAGCAGGGTGTCCGCGTCGTTCGCCGCGTCGATCAGCAACTGCTCGTCCGTGGCCCGGCAGCGCAGCAGATAGGCGTTGTTGTCCATCGGGCCGACCGCGATCTTGGTGATCATGAGGTCCTTGAGCTCGTGCACGTCCGCCGGGCCGCCGACCGTCACCTGTCCGCTGTACGTCATGGCGGTCAGCCTATAGCGGGGGAGTGCGCCCCGGTCCCCGCTACAGGCCGTGCGGTCACAACGGGGGAAGCGCAGGCAGCGAGCCGCCGGCCACGCTCAGCCCGGACCCGTCCCGGCGCCCGGCGAGCCAGCCGAGCAGTTCCGGCGCCGAGCCCGTGACGGCGATCTCCGGCTCTGTCGCCTCCCGGCCCGTCCGCCACGCGCGCGTGCCGTCCGTCAGGCGTGTCGGAGGCACGTCGGGGTGCCCCGAGAAGCGGGCGGCGAGGAAGTCGATCTCCCGCTCCGTGAACTCCGCCGGCAGGTCCTCCAGCTCGTATCCGATGCCGAGGTCCACATGATGCAGCTCCACCTCGGCCCACCGTCGGAACGGCACCCTCGATGCCGAGTCGGTGACCCCGTTGCGCAGCTCCACGGTGCGCGACCAGTCCGCCGGTGCGGTCCCGGTCGCCTGGAAGCGGGCGGCGCTGTCGCGCACGTCGGCGAGCTGGACGTCGAGGGAGCGCGGGGCATCCCGCTCGATGTCGCTGTCGCGCGCCTCCCCGGAGACGTACATGGGGCGTCCTTCGAGGACGTTCACCAGAGCCTCCGCGTTGCGGGCGAGGTGGGCGAGGACGTGGCCGCGGGTCCAGCCGGGGAGCCGTGACGGCTCGGCGACCGAAGCGTTGTCCAGTTTGGCGGCTGCGGTGAGCAGCCGGTCGGTCGCGTCACGTACAGACGCCAGGTCATGACCGTGATCAATCATGGTGCTGACCCTAGCCCCGCCACACCTTTGGGTGAAGGTGGTGAAGCAGTGCCGTAAATCGAATGCGCGTGCTATATGGTCGGTCGTGGCGTCGGGCATGCTGGAGGGCCGGGGATTGTTATGCAACCCGGGAATCCGACCGGCGTTGTCAGTGGCTCCCCCTAGTCTGAGAAAGCACGGGGGCCTCGCCCCTGTCACTTCTCTCAAGAAAGGTGCGGACCGGCGTGGCCGACCGTCTCATCGTCCGTGGCGCGCGCGAGCACAACCTCAGGAATGTCTCGCTCGACCTGCCGCGCGACTCGCTCATCGTCTTCACGGGCCTGTCGGGGTCGGGTAAGTCCTCGCTGGCCTTCGACACCATCTTCGCCGAGGGGCAGCGGCGCTACGTGGAGTCGCTCTCCTCGTACGCCCGCCAGTTCCTCGGTCAGATGGACAAGCCGGACGTCGACTTCATCGAGGGTCTGTCCCCGGCCGTCTCCATCGACCAGAAGTCGACCTCGCGCAACCCGCGCTCGACGGTCGGCACCATCACCGAGGTCTACGACTACCTGCGCCTGCTCTTCGCGCGCATCGGCAAGCCGCACTGCCCCGAGTGCGGCCGCCCCATCGCGCGCCAGTCGCCGCAGGCCATCGTCGACAAGGTCCTGGAGCTGCCGGAGGGGAGCCGCTTCCAGGTGCTGTCGCCGCTGGTGCGCGAGCGCAAGGGCGAGTTCGTCGACCTCTTCGCCGATCTCCAGACCAAGGGCTACTCACGCGCGCGTGTGGACGGCGAGACGATCCAGCTGTCCAACCCGCCCACGCTGAAGAAGCAGGAGAAGCACACCATCGAGGTGGTCGTGGACCGCCTCACCGTGAAGGACTCCGCCAAGCGCCGCCTCACCGACTCCGTGGAGACCGCACTCGGCCTTTCCGGCGGCATGGTCGTGCTCGACTTCGTCGACCTCCCCGAGGACGACCCCGAGCGCGAGCGCATGTTCTCGGAGCACCTGTACTGCGCGTACGACGACCTGTCCTTCGAGGAGCTCGAGCCCCGCTCCTTCTCCTTCAACTCGCCCTTCGGCGCCTGCCCGGACTGCACCGGCATCGGTACGCGCATGGAGGTCGACCCCGAGCTGATCGTCCCGGACGAGGACAAGTCCCTCGACGAGGGCGCCATCCACCCCTGGTCGCACGGGCACACCAAGGACTACTTCGGCCGCCTGATCGGCGCCCTCGCGGACGCGCTGGGATTCCGTACGGACATCCCCTTCGCGGGCCTGCCTCAGCGCGCAAAGAAGGCCCTGCTGTACGGCCACAAGACCCAGATCGAGGTCCGTTACCGCAACCGGTACGGCCGCGAGCGCGTGTACACCACGCCCTTCGAAGGCGCCGTCCCCTTCGTGAAGCGCCGCCACAGCGAGGCCGAGAGCGACGCCAGCCGTGAGCGCTTCGAGGGCTACATGCGCGAGGTGCCCTGTCCCACCTGTGAGGGAACGCGCCTGAAGCCGATCGTCCTCGCGGTCACGATCATGGGGAAGTCGATCGCCGAGGTCTCCGGCATGTCCATCAGCGACTGCGCGGACTTCCTGGGCGAGCTGAAGCTCAACGCCCGCGACAAGAAGATCGCCGAGCGGGTCCTGAAGGAGGTCAACGAACGGCTGCGCTTCCTGGTCGACGTCGGCCTGGACTACCTCTCGCTGAACCGCGCGGCCGGCACTCTGTCCGGCGGTGAGGCCCAGCGCATCCGCCTGGCCACCCAGATCGGCTCCGGACTCGTCGGTGTCCTGTACGTCCTGGACGAGCCGTCCATCGGCCTGCACCAGCGCGACAACCACCGGCTGATCGAGACCCTGGTCCGGCTGCGCGACATGGGCAACACGCTCATCGTCGTCGAGCACGACGAGGACACCATCAAGGTCGCCGACTGGATCGTCGACATCGGTCCCGGCGCGGGCGAGCACGGCGGCAAGGTCGTGCACAGCGGCTCCCTGAAGGAGCTGCTCGGCAACGCCGAGTCGCAGACCGGCCAGTACCTGTCCGGCAAGAAGTCGATCCCGCTGCCCGACATCCGGCGCCCTCAGGACCCGACCCGCCGGCTCACCGTGCACGGCGCCCGCGAGAACAACCTCCAGGACATCGACGTCTCGTTCCCGCTCGGCGTGTTCACCGCGGTCACCGGCGTGTCCGGCTCCGGCAAGTCGACGCTGGTCAACGACATCCTGTACACGCACCTGGCCCGCGAGCTCAACGGCGCGAGGAGCGTACCGGGACGGCACACACGCGTGGACGGCGACGACCTCGTCGACAAGGTCGTGCACGTCGACCAGTCGCCCATCGGCCGCACCCCGCGGTCCAACCCGGCGACGTACACCGGCGTCTTCGACCACGTCCGCAAGTTGTTCGCCGAGACCACCGAGGCGAAGGTCCGCGGTTACCAGCCCGGCCGCTTCTCCTTCAACGTCAAGGGCGGCCGCTGCGAGAACTGCGCCGGCGACGGCACGATCAAGATCGAGATGAACTTCCTCCCGGACGTGTACGTCCCGTGCGAGGTCTGCCACGGCGCCCGGTACAACCGGGAGACCCTGGAGGTCCACTACAAGGGCAAGTCCATCGCCGAGGTCCTGAACATGCCCATCGAAGAGGCGATGAACTTCTTCGAGGCCGTCCCGGCGATCAACCGTCACCTCAAGACGCTGAACGACGTCGGTCTCGGCTACGTCCGCCTCGGCCAGTCCGCGACCACCCTGTCCGGTGGTGAGGCGCAGCGCGTGAAGCTCGCCAGCGAGCTGCAGAAGCGCTCCACCGGCCGTACGGTCTACGTCCTGGACGAGCCGACCACCGGTCTGCACTTCGAGGACATCAGCAAGCTGCTGAAGGTCCTGTCCGGCCTGGTCGACAAGGGCAACACGGTCATCGTCATCGAGCACAACCTCGACGTCGTCAAGACCGCCGACTGGGTCGTCGACATGGGCCCCGAGGGCGGCGCCGGCGGCGGACTCGTCGTCGCCGAGGGCACGCCCGAGGAGGTCGCCGGGATCCCGGCCAGCCACACCGGCAAGTTCCTGCGGGAGATCCTCGGCGCCGACCGGATCAGCGACGCGTCCTCGGTGCAGGCCCCGCGCAGGACAGCGGCCAAGAAGACGGTCGCGGCCAAGTCGACGGCGAAGAAGACGACGACGGCCAGGACCGCCAACAACACGGCCACCAAGAAGGCGGCCGGGGCCACGAAGAAGGCGGCACCCGCGAAGAAGACGACGCGGGCCCGAAAGGCCTGAGGCGCGCGAGGAGCGAGCCTCGACAAATCCGGAAAAGAGCGGCGCCCCGCGGGAACTCCCCGCGGGGCGCCGCTCGTTGCAAGATCAGCCGCCCGATCCCTGCGGCTGCGACGAACCTTGACTCCTGAACAGTGGAATCAGCGGCAAGAGCGAAGGAAAGCCGAACGCCCCTTACCAGTCCCCGAGTTCGGAGGCGTACGGCGGCTCCGCGCCCGCTCGGGAACATGTGATCGCGGCTGCCCGCGCCGCAAGTCGCAGCAGCCTCGTCCAGCCGTCGGCGCCCAGTTCCAGGAGCGCCTCGGCGGACAGGGCGTCCTGGGCGGCCAGACCATGAAGAAGAGCCGCGTTCACCGTGTCACCGGCGCCGATCGTGTCGACGACGGCGACCTTCTCGCCCGGCACGGGGTACACGGCTCCGTCCCGGGTGAAGGCGGTGAGCCCGTCACCGCCATGAGTGATCACGACCGCCGCCGGCCCGGCCGCCAGCCACTCGTGCGGGGTGCCGCCCAGCCAGTGGGCGTCCTCCTCGGAGAGCTTGAGCAGCGACACCGAGGGCAGCCAGCTCTTGAAGCGGGCCCGGTAGGCGTCCGCATCGGGAATCAGCCCCGCCCGGATGTTGGGGTCGAGCGCGGTGAAGACACCCTGTGCGGCTGCCGTCCGCATCACAGACTCGTAGGCGGTCGCGCCGGGTTCCAGGACCAGCGAGCAGGTACCGAAGGAAACGGCACGGGTCTCGGCGGGCAGGGCCTCCGGAGCCGCGAACAACCGGTCGGCGGTGCCGTCGACGTAGAAGGAGTAGGCGGCCGAGCCGCTCCCGTCGATCGTGGCGACCGCGAGCGTGGTCGGCTCGGCGCCGCGCTGCACGGCCGAGACGTCCACGCCCGCTTCCCGAAGACCGTCGAGCAGGGCTTCGCCGAAGGCGTCGTACGACGTCCGGGAGCAGAAGGCCGTGGGGGAGCCCAGGCGGCCGAGGGCCACGGCCGTGTTGTAGGGGCCGCCGCCGAGCGCCGGCTTCAGGCCCGCGAGGGCACCCGTGCCCTGCGGTACCAGATCGATCAGAGCCTCACCGGCGACGACGATCACGAGATGGTTCCTTTCTCGAACTGCGCGGGCCGTTCAGGGTGTTCGGGCCGTGCCGACCCCTCCGGGCAGCCGCACGAGGTGCGGTGGACGAAGACGCAGGGGAGCCGCAGGGTGCGGGTGGGGAGGTCCGGGGCGGCGAGGCGCTCCAGGAGGACCCGGACCGCCTGGGTGCCGATCTCCTTGCTGGGCTGGGCGACCGCGGTGAGCCGGGGTGAGAACAGATCCGCCCAGGCGAAGTCGTCGAAGCAGCACAGGGCGATGTCGTCGGGCACGGCCAGACCGCGGTCGCGCAGGGCCCGCAGGGCGCCGATGGTCATCGCGTTGTTGGCGGTCACGAGCGCGGTGGGCGGATCGGCGAGGGAGAGAAGGGCGGCGGTGACCCGCTCGGCACCGGCGGACTCGGAGTCGCCGTGCACCACGAGGTGTTCGTCGTAGGTGAGTCCGGAGGCGGCCAGACCCCGGCGGTACCCGGCGATGCGTTCGCGAGTGGTGCTGAGGCCGGGCAGACCGGCGACCAGGGCGATCCGGCGGTGGCCGAGGTCGGCGAGATGGGTGACCAGGTCGGCGGTCGGTTCGGCGCTCTCGGCACAGACCTGGTCGTAGCGCGGTGCACCCTCGGCGCAGGTGTCGACGAGCCGGTCGAGGAAGACGGTCGGTACGTCATGACGGCCGAGGTAGGCGACGAGTTCGCGGGGGTTCGCGGAAGGGGCGACGATCATGCCGTCGACTCGGCGTTCGTGCAGCAGTTGGACGACCCTGCGCTCGTGCTCCGGGTCGTCGTGCGGATCGGCGATGAGCAGGCTGTAGCCGTGTTCCAGAGCGCCGGCCTCGACGCCCTGGAGGATCTCCGTGAAGTACGGGTTGCTGATCGCCGACACCGCGAGGCCGATGGAGCGGGTGCGCGAGGTCACCAGGGAGCGGGCCAGGGTGTTCGGGGTGTAGCCGAGCCGGTCGATGGCGTCCAGGACCGCCTGGCGGGTGTGGGGGAGGACGGGCCGGGTGCCGTTCAGGACGTGCGAGACGGTCGCCACGGACACCCCGGCGCTCCGAGCGACGTCGGCCATGGTGGCCATCGCGTTCTCCTTCCCGAGCCGCGCCCTCTCGCCGACGGCGGCGCGGGTCCTTCCGGCCGGGACGCTATCCCATTCGACGGCAGACGTAAACGTTTGCGCAAGCGTTTACGTCAGTGCGGCAGACGGCCACCCACGGGGGAGCCCTCACTTGGAGCGCTGCTCGACCCGCCCGCTCAATCCCGCCTCACTCCCAGTCCCACCCGATCCCCACGATCCCCGTCCGCACCCGGGGCTCCACGAGGTGGACGGAGCGGTGGCGGCCGCTGAGGGGGAGTTCCTGGCGGCCGCTGCGGGGGGCCGCCGGTGAGTGCTGGGCGAAGCGGTGGCAGCGCGTCGGCAGGGCCTGTTCGTCGAAGTGGACCTGGAGTGCGTACTGGCCGCCGGCCGGCCCGAACCCGCGGACGTACTCGCGGGACACCCCGGCCGTGCCGTCCTCGACGCCGTAGCGGAAGAGGAAGGTGTCCCCCGCCCGCAGACGGGTGTCGAAGAGGAACTCGGCGACGAGGACACCGGTGTCGTGGTGCACGCGCACGCGTCCCGCGCGGCAGTTCTCCAGTGCGTGCACCCGCATGCGCTCCGGCGCGCACCCCGGGTCGCCGTGGTAGACCGCCACGAAGCGATCGACGCCGTCCTTGTGGGCACGCACTATGTGGTGCGACTCGCGCCCCGCCAGTTCGCGGCGCGGCCCGATCCGTACCCGTTCGTGGTGCCCGAGGGTGTGCATCCCGCCGTCCAGGGGCGAGCCCAGCTCGGCCAGCAGCTGTTCCAGGACGTCGGAGGCCGCCACGAGGGAGCGGTAGGAGCGGCCCGCGGGGCGTTGCGCGGCGGTGCGTTCGTCGGTCTCGGCGAGCAGCCGGATCAGGGACTCCTCCGGCAGCTGGAGGATCTCCTCCAGCGCCCGTACGGCCCGCAGGGACTCGGGCCGCTGCGGGCGGCGGGCGCCCTGCTGCCAGTAACTCAGGCTGGTGACGCCGACCTTGACCCCGTAGCGCGACAGATGGTGCTGCACGCGCTGCAGCGGCAGCCCGCGGGCGGCGATCGCGGCGCGCAGCGCGACGTGGAAGGGGCCGCCCCGCAGGGCCGAGTCCAGTTCCGCGGTGGCGACGGCGGCGAGGTCCGCGGGCTGTGTGGCGTGCGGCATGCAGGGGCCTTTCTGTGAATGCTCGCTACGGCTGGTCGGGCCGGGTTCACGCTGTCTGTCGGGGCCACCCCGTCGGCGTCGGGGCGTCTTCACATCCGTACGCCGTCGTTCACGGCCCCGAGTTCCCCCGCATTGAAGCGTGTTGACCAAGTCCCGACAACACCTGATGCCCAACAGCGGCGTACTCCTGGCCGAGACGCGGCCGGTGGGCTCAAGTCGGCGCGGTGGTCCCCTCGTTGCCCAGTACGTCGCGAATGGCCCGTGCGGACAGCGTGGACTTGGGCACGAAACCGCGCGCGGGGCTGGCCGCGACGAGCTCCTGGAAGTCCTCCTTGGAGTGGGTCGAGACGATGATCACCGCCGGTACCCGTTCCGCCAGCAGCCGGGCCAGGTCGAGTCCGCTCTCGCCGTCCAGGTCGAGGTCCACCAGGGCGACGTCCGGGGCCAGCTCCGCAGCCCGTTCGAGCGCCTCCGCACCCGTCGTGGCGACACCGACCACAACCACTCCGTCCCGCTCCAGCAGGGTGCGCGCGGCCTCCAGGAACCGGACGCTGTCATCGACGAGAAGACAGCGCATGGACATGCTGACAGCGTGCCAACCCGTGCGGGATTGCGCTTTCCAGCTAGCCGGAAAGTGTCGACGAGCGGAGCGTGCGGATATCCGGAGCGTGCTGAAGTCCTGTCCCGCGTCGGGCCGTTGCGGCGGTTCGTACTCACGCAGCGCAGCGGCACGTCACCAGGGGTAGCATGATGCCGCCCTGGGGAGGCCGTGTCGTCCGGTCGAATGGGGGTGCGCGATGAAGACGCCGCACATGTGCGCCATGAGCCGTCGGGTGCGTCGTGCCGCGGGATCGGGGGCACTGGGAGTCGCTCTCCTGCTGGCCGGATGTGTCGGCGGCGACGGAGACGGCAAGGCGAAACCGGCGCGCGGCGACACCACGTGCGACGGCAGAATCGAGGGCACCCAGAGCATCACGGTGTGGTTCCACGCGGGACAGAGCGGTGAGCTCAGCACGCTGCGCAGCCAGGTCGCGGAGTTCAACAAGGCCCAGAAGCAGGTGCGGGTCGAGCTGGTCACCCTGCCGGAACAGCGCCCCTACACCGAGCTCGTACTGTCCGCGGCGGCCAGCGGCGAACTGCCGGACCTGCTCGACTTCGACGGCCCGTACCTCTACAGCTACGCCTGGTCCGGCAAGCTCCGGCCGATCGACTCCTGCGTGCCCGAGAAGGTCCGGAAGGATCTGCTCCCCTCGATCCGCCGGCAGGGCACGTACGCCGGGCGGCTGTGGGGCGTCGGCACCTTCGACTCCGGCCTCGGCCTGTACGTACGGCCATCCGTGCTCGAGAAGGCGGGTGTGCGCATACCGAAGGGGGCCGAGGACGCCTGGACCGCGAGCGAGCTGACCGGCATCCTGCGCAAGCTCCGCAAGGAGGGCTACCGGGCGCCGCTCGACCTCAACTACTTCGACTCGTCCCACCCCGACGAGTGGGACACCTACGCCTTCGCCCCCGCCGTGTGGTCAGCGGGCGGCGACCTCATCGACCCCGAGACGTTCCGCACGGCGGACGGCTTCCTCAACGGCCCGGAGTCGGTGCGGGCGCTCACCACCCTTCAGGACTGGGTCAAGGAAGGGTTCGTCGACCCGAACAAGGACCACGCGGCGTTCACCAAGGGCCGCACCCCCATCTCCTGGATGGGCCACTGGAGATATCCCGAGTTCAGCAAGGCACACCCCGACGATGTCGCGCTCGTGCCGCTGCCGGACTTCGGCAAGGGTTCCGCGACCGGGATGGGTTCCTGGCAGTGGGGCATCCCGGCGGGCTCCGCCGACGGCGATGCAGTCTGGCGGTTCATCGAGTTCCTGCTGCGGCCGGAGCAGGTCAACCGCATGACCGAGGCCAACGGCGCGATCCCGGCGACGAACAGCGCGGTGAAGCTCTCACCGCAGTACGGCGGGAGCGGTGCCGAGCGGCTGTTCATCGAGCAGCTGCGGGACGGTACGGCACGGCCCCGGCCGCAGACGCCCGCATACCCGGCGATCACCGGTGCCTTCGCACGCGCCTTCGCGAAGATCATCACCAAGTCCCCGGTGAAGAAGACGCTGGACCAGGCGGTCGAGGCCATCGACAAGGACCTCGCCGCGCACGACGGGTACCCGCAGAGCGGACCATGAGCCGCGCACCCGGTCTCCCGCCACGGCCCGCAGGAACGTGGACGGCCACCGAGCCGACCGGCATCCTGAAGAGACTGTGCAAGCCCGGTTGCCGAAGCCGCGCGATCTCCACACGCACCGCAAGGCCGACGGAGCGCTCGAGGTGCACCCGTCGGCCGGACTCTGAGGAACGGTCATGCGCCGCCCGCTCGTGAGAAGACCCGGACCCGCCGGGGCCACGAGACGTGCCCCGCTCCTGGCCCGGCTGAGCGTCGGCCGCAAGCTGATGCTCCTCGTGCTGCTGCCGGTCACCGGCCTGCTGGTCTTCACCGCCTTCAGCGGTGCGGCCGAGTGGCGGGAGGCCCGGACCCTGCGCGACTTCCACACCGCGACCCGGGTCTCGTTCGCGACCACCGATGTCTCCGACGCCGTCGCACGGGAGCGCATCGCCGCCGTACGGTCGCGGCTGCGTCCCGGCCCGGTGACCCTGGCCGAGCGGTCGAAGGCCGAGGCGCTCACCGGCCGCGCACTGCGGCGGGCCGCCGAACAGGCCACGTCCTGGTCCGGCACCGACGTCGCCGGCCGGCTCGACTCCGTGCGGCGCCGGCTGCGCGAGGTGCGCGTCGAGACGGACACCGGCTCGCTCGCCATCCCGGCGGTGACACAGCTCTACCAGGGCATCGAGGACACCCTGCTCGACACCGTCGCCGGTCTCGAATCGGGGCGCCCCACCCGCGCCTCGGGCCGCGCGGCCGACGCCCACATCGCGATACTGGCGGCCATCGAGGCCGCCGAACGGGAGCGCGTGGAGCTGGCCGTACTGCTCGACAAGCCCCCGGCCAAGTGGCCCACCGCCGCCGGGCGCTGGGCCGCCCTGGAAGAGGCCCAGCTCAGGGAGTTCCGGCAGAACACCTCCGGCGCGCTGCGGGCCCAGCTGAACACCACACAGTTCCAGGCCCCCGGCCGGGCCGTCCGCCAGGTCCGTGCCCTGCTGGAGCGATCGCCCGGCACCGAGGGCGCCGCGTGGCCCACGTACGACCGTTGGCTGGCCGACTCCAAGGCCCGCATCGACTCGCTGCGCGGCATCCAGGACCAGACCGCACGCGACCTCGCCGACGCGGCCGGCCACGACCGGGACAGCGCCTACGCGCGCGCGGAGCGCGATCTCGCCGCCTCCCTGGCCGTACTGGTCGTCGTCACCGTCCTCGCCCTCGCCCTGCGCCGCTCGATCACCCGTCCCCTCAGCGAGGTCTCCGACAGTGCCCGGGCCCTGTCGTCCGGCGATTTCTCGTACGACATCCAGTACGCGGGGCGTGACGAGCTCGGTGTCGTCGCCGACACCTTCCGCGAGCTCCACGTGACCACCGAGCGGCTCGCCGCCGAGATCCGCGCCATGAACACGGCGGTCGACGACAACCGGCTCGAACACCGGGCCGACGTCGCCTCGTTCAGCGGCACCTGGGCCCAGCTTCTGCGGGGGATGAACGGCACCATGGCGTCCTTCGCGGCGGCGCACGGGCGGCGCAGGAAGGCCGAGCGGGAGCTGGAGAGCGTCTTCGACCTCTCCCTCGACCTGCTGTGCATCAGCGGACTCGACGGCTACTTCAAGCGCGTCAACCCGGCCTTCGAACGGACCCTCGGGTACGCGGGCGAAACGCTTCTGTCCCGGCCGTTCATCGAGTTCGTCCACGAGCAGGACCGGGACAGCACGCGCGCGGCCCTCTCCCGGCTGGCCGAGGGCGTCGAGTTGGCCCAGTTCGAGAACCGCTATCTGCGCGCCGACGGCACCGAGCGCTGGCTCCAGTGGAGCGCCCGGCCCGTCCCCGAGGAGGGGCTCATCTACGCCGCCGCCCGCGACGTCACCGAGAGCCGGCGTGCCGCGCGCGAACAGGCCGCGCTGCGCCGCGTCGCCACCCTGGTGGCTCGCGGTGCCCCGCCCCACGACGTGTTCACCAAGGTGGCGCGGGAAGTGGGGGCCCTGCTGAACACGAGCGCGGCCGTCCTCCGCCACGAGGCCGACGGCAGTCGCAGGATCCTCGGGACCGCGCACGAGATGCCGGGCGAGGCCGAGAGGATCACGCGCGAGGCCATCGACGAGGTGTCCCGGACAAGGCGCGGGGCCCGCGTCGGCCGTGCCGTGGCCGCGCCCATCGTCGTCGACGACCGGCTGTGGGGCTTCATCGTCGCGGCCTCCCCGCTGAAGTCGCTGCCGGAGGGGACCGAGTCGCGCCTGGCCGACTTCACCGAACTCATCGCCACCGCCATCGCCAACGCCGACAGCCGGGACCAGCTCACCGCGTCACGCGCGCGCGTGGTGGCCGCGGGCGACGCCACACGGCGCCGCATCGAACGGGATCTGCACGACGGAGTCCAGCAGCGGCTCGTCTCGCTCCAGCTGGACCTCAGGCTGGCCCAGGCCATGCTGGAGGAGCAGCCCGAGGACCTTTCCGAGCAGCTGGAGCACATCGCCAAGGGGCTGGAGGACACCTTCGAGGATCTGCTGCAGGTCGCGCGCGGCATCCACCCGGCGATCCTCTCCAAGGGCGGCCTGGGACCCGCGCTGCGGGCGCTCGCCCGCCGGTCGTCCCTGCCCGTGGAGCTGGATCTGCGGCTGCCTCCGGGCCGGCTCGCGGAGCAGACGGAGGTCGCCGTCTACTACGTCGCCTCCGAATGCCTCACCAACGCCGCCAAGTACGCGCGTGCCGACGTCGTACAGGTGGAGGCCCGCACCCACGACGACGTCCTGGAGCTGACCATCCGGGACGACGGTGTCGGCGGCGCCGAGCCCGGCCGCGGCTCCGGCCTCATCGGGCTCAACGACCGGGTCGAGGCGATCGGCGGCAAGCTGGAGGTCGACAGCCCGCCGGGAGAGGGCACGACCGTGCACGTACGGCTGCCGCTGGGCGGGCCCCCGAAAGGTTTGTGACCGCCCGAGGCGCACGCAGGGGAGTTTGTCCAGGCGGGGGAGTCCTGAACAGGTGACGTCGCGTACGCTCCGGGCGGTCCTGTCGGACGGAGAGGCGTCCGTCCGGCTCTAGGGGCGGCCCGTGCCGCCCTCCTGTGCAAGTCGCAGGCGCTTGGCACGCACAATGTCGGCGTCCCTGGGGTCGAGGGCGTCGCTCCACGCGTGCGTGTCGTCGGTGTACCGGCGGGCACGGACCGACCGCCGCTGCTTCTCGATCCGCGTCCGGCGCATGTACCGCAGCCCTTCGACCCGGGACCCGCCGGCTTCGGTCTCTCGCCCGAACCGGCCGGTCCACCTGCATCTGCACTGGTAAGAGAATCGCCCGCGAACGTCTTCATGTCGTCACGGCAAGCCCCCAATTCCGCTTCCGGCTAGCCGTAACCCGATGGGTCGGGCAGGCTGTGGGAGCGCGCACCGATCGGTCGGGCAAGGGGAGCCGGGGCCATGGACGATGCATCGCAGCAGCCCGAGCGGGGACGGGTCGTCCTCGCCGACGACGACGTGCTGCTCCGGGAGGGGCTGGCCAGCCTGTGTGAACGGGTCGGATACGACGTGGTGGGGCAGGCGGGTGAGGCCGCGGGGCTGCTGGAACTGGTCGGCGCCGAGCGCCCCGACCTGGCGATCGTCGACATAAGAATGCCGCCGGAGCACTCCACCGAGGGCCTCAAGGCGGCCCGCACGATCCGCGAGCGGTACCCCGACACCGGCATCCTCGTCCTGTCGGCGTTCGTCGAGGTCGAGGAGGCCCTGGAGCTGCTGGCGAGCGGCCGCAAGATCGGCTATCTGCTCAAGAGCCGGGTCACGGTCGTCGACGAGTTCATCGAGGCCCTGGAGCGCATCCACCGGGGCGGCTCGGTGGTCGACCCCTCCCTGGTGCAGGAACTGTTCTCCGCCCACCGCCGCGACGACCCCCTGTCCCACCTCAGCACCCGGGAGCGCGAGGTCCTCGCCCTCATGGCCGAGGGCCGCTCCAACGCCGGCATCGGCCGCCGCCTGTGGGTCACCGAAGGCACCGTCGAGAAACACGTCCGCAGCATCCTGGGCAAACTCAGCCTCACGGAGGACACGGACGATCACCGCCGGGTGCTGGCCGTGCTGACCTTTCTGGAGTCGCGCTAGGCGTTGTCCACAGGCCCGTCGCACTGTCAGCCCTCGCCAGTAGGGTGTGAGACATGGCCGATCCCTCCAGCTACCGCCCCAGGCCGGGTGAAATCCCGGACACCCCAGGGGTGTACAGGTTCCGTGACGAGCACCGCCGGGTGATCTACGTCGGAAAGGCGAAGAGCCTGCGCCAGCGCCTGGCGAACTATTTCCAGGACCTGGCAGGCCTGCACCCCCGTACCCGCACCATGGTCACCACGGCCGCGTCCGTGGAGTGGACCGTGGTGTCCACGGAGGTCGAGGCCCTGCAGCTGGAGTACTCCTGGATCAAGGAGTTCGACCCCAGGTTCAACGTCAAGTACCGCGACGACAAGAGCTATCCGTACCTCGCGGTGACCATGAACGAGGAGTTCCCGCGTGTGCAGGTGATGCGCGGTCAGAAACGCAAGGGCGTGCGCTACTTCGGGCCGTACGGGCACGCGTGGGCGATCCGGGACACCGTCGATCTGCTGCTGCGCGTCTTTCCCGTACGCACCTGCTCGGCGGGCGTCTTCAAGAACGCCGCCCGCACCGGCCGCCCCTGCCTGCTCGGCTACATCGGCAAGTGCTCCGCACCCTGCGTCGGCCGCGTCTCCGCCGAGGAGCACGGCGAACTGGCCGAGGAGTTCTGCGACTTCATGGCCGGCCGCACGGGGACGTACATCCGCCGACTCGAAAAGCAGATGGCGGAGGCGGCCGAGGAGATGGAGTACGAGCGGGCGGCCCGCCTGCGCGACGACATCGAGGCCCTGAAGAAGGCCATGGAGAAGAACGCGGTCGTGCTCGCCGACGCGACCGACGCCGACCTGATCGCGGTCGCCGAGGACGAGTTGGAGGCGGCCGTCCAGATCTTCCACGTACGCGGCGGACGCGTGCGCGGCCAGCGCGGCTGGGTCACCGACAAGGTCGAGGAGATCACCACCGGCGCCCTCGTCGAGCACGCCCTGCAGCAGCTCTACGGCGAGGAGAAGGGCGACTCCGTCCCCAAGGAGGTCCTCGTCCCGGCCCTGCCCGAACCCGTCGAGCCCGTCCAGGAGTGGCTCGCCGAGCGCCGCGGCTCCAACGTCTCCCTGCGCATCCCGCAGCGCGGCGACAAGAAGGCCCTGATGGAGACGGTGGAGCGCAACGCCCAGCAGGCGCTCGTGCTGCACAAGACCAAGCGCGCCTCCGACCTCACCACACGCTCGCGCGCGCTGGAGGAGATCGCCGAGGCGCTCGACCTGGACAGCGCCCCCCTCAGGATCGAGTGCTACGACATCTCGCACCTCCAGGGCGACGACGTCGTGGCCTCCATGGTCGTCTTCGAGGACGGCCTGCAGCGCAAGAGCGAGTACCGCCGCTTCCAGATCAAGGGCTTCGAGGGCCAGGACGACGTCCGCTCCATGCACGAGGTGATCACCCGTCGCTTTCGGCGCTATCTCGCCGAGAAGGAGAAGACCGGCGAGTGGGTGGACGACGGTCACGAGGACGGCCTCGCCGGTGACCTCGGCAACGGCCTCAAGGACGAGGACGGCCGCCCCAAGAAGTTCGCCTACCCGCCCCAGCTCGTCGTCGTCGACGGCGGACAGCCGCAGGTCGCGGCGGCCAAGAAGGCTCTCGACGAGCTCGGCATCGACGACGTCGCCGTGTGCGGCCTCGCCAAGCGCCTGGAGGAGGTGTGGCTGCCGGAGGACGACGACCCGGTGGTCCTGCCCCGCACCAGCGAGGGCCTCTACCTGCTGCAGCGCGTCCGCGACGAGGCCCACCGCTTCGCGATCACCTATCAGCGCACCAAGCGGGCCAAGCGCTTCCGCTCCAGCCCTCTGGACGACGTGCCCGGCCTGGGCGACACGCGCAAGCAGGCACTTCTTAAACACTTCGGTTCGTTGAAGAAACTTCGATCCGCCACCATCGACCAGATCTGCGAGGTCCCCGGCATAGGCCGCAAGACGGCCGAGACGATCGCCGTGGCACTCGCCCAGGCGGCCCCGGCCGCACCGGCCGTCAACACGGCGACCGGAGAGATCATGGAGGAGGAACCCGGCACCATGGGTTCCAGTGGGGAGCCCGTGACGACGGGCGCCCCGGACGAACGACGGGGGCAGGAGACATGAATGTGAACAAGAACGACGGGCAAGACGCGCAACAGGGCCAAGCCGGAGACGGAGCACAGGTGAGTACGGGCACGACCAACGAGCCGGCCGGAGTCCCGGAGGCCGCGATCCCCGAGCTGGTGATCATCTCCGGGATGTCCGGGGCCGGCCGGTCGACGGCAGCCAAGTGTCTGGAGGACCTCGGCTGGTTCGTCGTCGACAACCTGCCGCCGGCGCTGATCCCCACCATGGTGGAGCTCGGCGCCCGCTCGCAGGGCAACGTGGCCAGGATCGCGGTCGTCGTCGACGTCCGCGGCCGCCGCTTCTTCGACAACCTCCGCGAGTCCCTCGCCGACCTGGAGGCCAAGCACGTCACCCGGCGGATCGTCTTCCTGGAATCCTCCGACGAGGCCCTGGTGCGCCGCTTCGAGTCGGTGCGCCGCCCGCACCCCCTGCAGGGCGACGGCCGCATCGTCGACGGCATCGCCGCCGAGCGCGAGCTGCTGCGCGAGCTGCGCGGCGACGCCGACCTGGTGATCGACACCTCCAGCCTCAACGTGCACGAGCTGCGCGCCAAGATGGACGCCCAGTTCGCCGGCGAGGAGGAGCCCGAGCTGCGGGCCACCGTCATGTCCTTCGGCTTCAAGTACGGCCTCCCGGTCGACGCCGACCTGGTCGCGGACATGCGCTTCTTGCCCAACCCGCACTGGGTCCCGGAGCTGCGCCCCTTCACCGGCCTCAACGAGGAGGTGTCGGCGTACGTCTTCAACCAGCCCGGCGCCAAGGAGTTCCTCGACCGCTACGCCGAGCTGCTCCGGCTCATCGCGGCCGGCTACCGCCGCGAGGGCAAGCGGTACGTGACCATCGCGATCGGCTGTACGGGCGGCAAGCACCGTTCGGTGGCCACCTCGGAGAAGCTCGCCGCGCGCCTCGCGGCCGAGGGTGTGGAGACGGTGGTCGTGCACCGGGACATGGGACGCGAATGACGGAACGTTCTCTGCGGCTGAGCAGGCTGCGCCGGGCGGTGCCCGAGGGGCGTGCGAGCAAGCCCGTCGAGGCCCGCGGCGCCCGGCCGCGCCGCCGGGGCGCCCAGCCCAAGGTGGTCGCCCTCGGCGGCGGCATGGGTCTGTCCGCCTCGCTCGCCGCGCTGCGCCGGATCACCGGCGACCTCACCGCCGTCGTCACCGTGGCCGACGACGGCGGCTCCAGCGGCCGCCTCCGTGACGAGCTGGGCGTGCTCCCGCCCGGCGACCTGCGCAAGGCGCTGGCCGCGCTGTGCGGCGACGACGACTGGGGCCAGACCTGGGCCCGCGTCATCCAGCACCGCTTCCAGTCCAAGGGGGACCTGCACGAACACGCGGTCGGCAACCTCCTGATCGTCGCCCTCTGGGAGCAGCTCGGCGACCATGTCCAGGCGCTCGACCTGGTCGGCAAGCTCCTCGGCGCGCACGGGCGCGTACTGCCCATGTCCGCCGTACCCCTGGAGCTGCAGGCCCTCGTCAAGGGGCACCACCCGGACCGGCCGGAGGACATCGACACCGTGCGCGGCCAGGCGAACGTGGCCCTCACGCCCGGTGAAGTGCAGTCCGTGCATCTCGTGCCGCACGACCCGCCCGCCGTCCCGGAGGCCGTCGAGGCGGTCCTGGACGCGGACTGGGTGGTGCTCGGCCCGGGCTCCTGGTTCTCCTCGGTCATCCCACACCTGCTCGTGCCGGAACTGCTGGACGCCCTCACCGAGACGAAGGCGCGCCGGGTACTCTCGCTGAACCTCGCCCCGCAGCCCGGGGAAACCGAAGGTTTCTCCCCGCAGCGTCATTTGGAGGTTTTGGGACGACACGCCCCTAAACTCGCCCTGGACGTGGTGCTGGCCGACGAGGCCGCCGTGCCCGACCGCGACGTGCTCACCGAGGCCGCCAAGCGGCTCGGTGCGGCGGTCGAGCTGGCGCCGGTGGCCCGGAGGGACGGAACTCCGCGGCACGACCCGGAGCTGCTGGCCGCCGCGTACGACCGTATTTTTCGGATGCATGGAAGGATCGGCCCATGGCGATGACGGCAGCGGTGAAGGACGAGATCTCCCGGCTCCCCGTCACCCGGACCTGCTGCAGGAAGGCGGAGGTCTCCGCCATTCTGCGGTTCGCCGGCGGCCTCCATCTGGTCAGCGGGCGCATCGTGATCGAGGCGGAGTTGGACACCGCGATGGCGGCACGCCGCCTGAAGCGGGACATCCTGGAGATCTTCGGCCACAGCTCGGAACTGATCGTGATGGCACCCGGCGGGCTGCGCCGGGGATCGCGTTACGTGGTGCGAGTCGTCGCGGGCGGTGACCAGCTGGCCCGGCAGACCGGCCTGGTGGACGGCCGCGGCCGCCCGATCCGCGGCCTGCCCCCACAGGTGGTCTCCGGCGCGACCTGTGACGCGGAGGCGGCCTGGCGCGGTGCCTTCCTGGCGCACGGCTCGCTCACCGAGCCCGGCCGGTCCTCCTCCCTGGAGGTGACCTGCCCGGGCCCCGAGGCCGCGCTCGCCCTGGTCGGTGCCGCCCGTCGGCTGTCGATCGCGGCGAAGGCCCGCGAGGTGCGCGGCGTGGACCGCGTGGTCGTCCGCGACGGCGACGCGATCGGCGCCCTGCTCACCCGCCTCGGCGCGCACGAGTCGGTGCTCGCCTGGGAGGAGCGCCGGATGCGCCGCGAGGTGCGCGCGACGGCGAACCGTCTCGCCAACTTCGACGACGCCAACCTGCGCCGCTCCGCGCGGGCGGCCGTCGCCGCCGGCGCCCGTGTCCAGCGCGCGCTGGAGATCCTCGCCGACGAGGTCCCCGAGCATCTCGCGGCCGCCGGGCGCCTGCGCATGGAGCACAAGCAGGCCTCCCTTGAGGAGCTGGGCGCGCTCGCCGACCCGCCGCTGACCAAGGACGCCGTGGCCGGCCGTATCCGCCGTCTGCTGGCGATGGCCGACAAGCGCGCCTCCGACCTCGGCATCCCGGGCACGGAGTCCAGCATCACCGAGGAGATGGCCGACAACCTGGTCGGCTGAGCCCTCGTAGGAAGAACATCTGAAGATCGCTCAACACGCCGGTGCCGACGCCCACTTGGTCGTCGGCACCGGCGTTGGTCTGTCCTTGAGGCGCCCTTGACTCGATCATGAAGTGTCATGAGCCTGGCAACAGTTCGCTGCTGTGGCGGACCACTGCTAGGGGGGTTCATGAGACATAGAGCGAGATCGATCCTCGCTGTCGGCGCGCTCCTTATCGGCGGAGCGAGCCTCGCACCCATCGCCCAGGCGCAGAACGGTAGTTCGCAGGGAACCGACACCGACGAGGTCAAGGTCTTCCGCGCCGACGTCACCGCGAAGCAGGTACCCCTGCTGCTGGCGGCCGGACAGGACGGCCACGAACTCGGCGAGACGGTGCCCGCGAAGGGGACGGCCACCGTCGAGGTCTACCTCACGGACCAGCAGGCCAAGTCGCTTCGGAAACAGGGCGTCGACCTCACCGAACGCACGCTTTCGGCCAAGGCCGAGAAGCGCGTCGACGCCGCCGCCGAGGGCGTGTTCCGCCCGTACGGCGGAAGCGGCGGCCTCAAAGAGGAGATCGTCCGGACCGGGCAGGAGAATCCCGGCCTCACCAAGGTCGTCTCCATCGGCAAGACCATCAACGGCCAGGACATCCTCGCCCTCAAACTCACCAAGGGCGCGAAGAAGTCCAAGGACGGTTCGAAGCCCTCCGTCCTCTACATGTCCAACCAGCACGCGCGCGAGTGGATCACGCCGGAGATGACCCGGCGTCTGATGCACTACTACCTGGACAACTACAAGACCGACAAACGCATCAAGAAGATCGTCGACTCCACCGAGCTGTGGTTCGTGATCTCGGCCAACCCCGACGGCTACGACTACACCTTCCAGAACTCCGACACCCGTCTGTGGCGCAAGAACCTGCGCGACGTCAACGGCGACGGTGTCATCTCCACCGGCGACGGCGTCGACCTCAACCGCAACTTCGCCTACAAGTGGGGCTACGACGACGAGGGTTCGTCCCCCAACCCCACCAGCCAGACCTACCGCGGCGCGAGCCCCGGATCCGAGCCCGAGACCAAGGCGCTCGACAACTTCGAGAAGCGGATCGGGTTCTCGTACGGCATCAACTACCACTCCGCCGCTGAGCTGTTGCTCTACGGCGTCGGCTGGCAGGTGGCCACGCCCACCCCGGACGACGTGATCTACAAGGCGCTCGCCGGCACTCCCGACAACTCGGCGATCCCCGGCTACCGCCCGCAGGTCTCCTCGGAGCTGTACACGACCAACGGCGAGGCGGACGGCCACGCGGGGAACGTCAACGGCATGTCGATGTTCACCCCCGAGATGTCGACCTGCGAGACCGCCTCGGACATCGACCCGAACGACCAGTGGAACGCGGCCGACTGCCAGTCCGTGTTCAACTTCCCGGACGACGAGAAGCTGATCCAGCAGGAGTTCACGAAGAACATCCCGTTCGCGCTGTCGGTCGCCGAGACCGCCGCGCACCCGGACACGCCGTCCTCGTCGCTCGGCCTGAGCGCGGCCGACTTCACCCCGGCCAAGTTCGCCACGTCGTACTCCCGCGGCGCCGACCAGGAGGTCTCCGTCGTCGTACGGAAGTCCGTGCGGGACAAGGAGCTCAAGTACCGCGTCAACGGCGGCCGTACCCAGGACCAGGACCTCAGGGCCTGGAAGGGCGGCGAGACCTACGGCGGTGACGACAACATCCACTTCGACGAGTACCGGGCCAAGGTCCGGGACGGCGACCCGGGCGACAAGGTCGAGGTGTGGTTCACCGGTAGGACCAGGAGCGGCAAGAAGGTCTCCAGCGAGCACTTCACGTACACCGTCGCCCAGCGGGCCAAGGCCGACACGCTCGTCGTCGCCGAGGAGGGCGCTGCCGCCACGCAGGCGCAGACGTACGTGGACGCGCTGAAGGCCAACGGCCGCAAGGCGATCGTCTGGGACGTCGCCACCCAGGGCGCGCCCGACGCGCTCGGCGTGCTGAAGCACTTCAGGACGGTCGCCCACTACACCGGCGCGAGCGTCCCCGGCAACGCCACCCAGCTCCAGCTGCGCGCCTACCTCAACGAGGGCGGCAAGCTGATCGAGGCGGGCGAGCAGGCCGGCGGCTTCGTCGACCTCGGCGGCGGCACCCTGTCGAACGACTTCAGCCAGTACTACCTGGGCGCCTATTCGCGTACGTCGACCCCCGGGGCCACCGGCTTCACCGGCTCGGGCGAGCTCGACGGCTTCAGCGGGGCCCTCGGCGCGGCGCCCGGCAACCCGCTCGACAAGGCGGGCACCTACGGCGTCACCTCCGAGGAACTGCCCGTCGACAAGTACCCGCAGTTCGCGAGCGCGGGCGCGGGCCAGTTCGCCGGGACCGTCAACCCGTACGGGCCGTACGCGGGTTCCTACATGGCGGCCGCCGTCCACACCGACGACGCATACAAGCGCCTCACCCGCACCGTCGACCTCAGCGGTGTCGCCGCGGCCGACAAGCCCACCCTGCGCACCCAGCTGCTGTGGGACACCGAGCCGGGCTACGACAACGCCATCGTCGAGGTCCACACCGTCGGCGCCGACGACTGGACGACGCTGCCCGAGGCGGGCGGGGCGACCAGCACCACCGTCCCCGCGGAGTGCGGCGCCGGCTTCTACATCGGCGAGCACCCCTGGCTGAAGCACTACCTCACGCTGTCCGGCAACGACTGCACCGCGAGCGGCACCTCCGGTTCCTGGAACGCCCTGACCGGCGCCTCCAACAGCTGGCAGCAGGTGAACTTCGACCTGAGCGCCTACGCCGGCAAGTCGATCGAGGTCTCGATCAGCTACGTCACCGACCCCGGCACCGGCGGCCACGGCGTCCTCGCCGACGAGGCCTCGCTCGTCGTCGGCGGCACGGCGACCCAGACCGAGGGCTTCGAGACGTCGCTCGGCGCCTGGAGCGTGCCCGGACCGCCCGCGGGCAGCCCGGCCGTACTCAAGGACTGGGCGCGCACCGGAGCGCTGTTCAGGACGTACGGCGCCGTCACCACCGACCGGACCGTGCTGCTGGGCTTCGGCCTGGAGCACGTCACCGCCGCCGCGGACCGCAATGCCCTCGTGAAGAAGGCGCTCGCGGCCCTGCAAGGGTGAACTACCTGGTCAACGATGACTAGCTCACCGTAGTCAAAACGAGTGATCGGCCTTCCGGCCCGGGCGGTCCGTACCCCTACTGGCGGGTACGGACCGCCTGCCCGTGTATGCGGCATCTCGATGTCACCACGGGGCCCTCAGGGAGGTAGGGTCGGGGGTGGTCGGGGACATCCCAAACAGAGCTCGCCGGCACCGCATGGCCGGCGTACCAACGAGGAGATCGGTTCGTGACGATCCGCGTAGGCATCAACGGCTTCGGTCGTATCGGTCGCAACTACTTCCGCGCACTGCTGGAGCAGGGTGCTGACATCGAGATCGTGGCTGTCAACGACCTGGGTGACACCGCGACCACCGCCCACCTGCTGAAGTACGACACCATCCTGGGCCGCCTCAAGGCCGAGGTCTCGCACACCGCCGACACGATCACCGTCGACGGCAAGACCATCAAGGTCCTGTCCGAGCGCAACCCCGCCGACATCCCGTGGGGCGAGCTGGGCGTCGACATCGTCGTCGAGTCGACCGGCATCTTCACGAAGAAGGCCGACGCCGAGAAGCACATCGCGGGCGGCGCCAAGAAGGTCCTCATCTCGGCTCCGGCCAAGGACGAGGACATCACCATCGTGATGGGCGTCAACGAGAACAAGTACGACGCGGCCAAGCACCACGTCATCTCCAACGCCTCCTGCACCACCAACTGTGTGGCGCCGATGGCCAAGGTTCTCGACGAGAACTTCGGCATCGTCAAGGGCCTGATGACCACGGTCCACGCGTACACGAACGACCAGCGCATCCTGGACTTCCCGCACTCCGACCTGCGCCGCGCCCGCGCCGCCGCGGAGAACATCATCCCGACCACGACCGGTGCCGCCAAGGCCACCGCCCTGGTCCTGCCCCAGCTCAAGGGCAAGCTCGACGGCATCGCGATGCGCGTGCCGGTCCCCACCGGCTCGGCCACCGACCTGGTCGTGGAGCTGGAGCGCGAGGTCACCAAGGACGAGGTCAACGCCGCGTTCAAGAAGGCCTCCGAGGGCGAGCTCCAGGGCTACCTGGCGTACACCGAGGACCCGATCGTCTCCTCGGACATCGTCAGCGACCCGGCCTCCTGCACCTTCGACTCCTCCCTGACCATGGTCCAGGAGGGCAAGTCGGTGAAGATCCTCGGCTGGTACGACAACGAGTGGGGCTACTCCAACCGCCTCGTCGACCTCACGGTCTTCGTGGGCAACCAGCTCTGATCTGATCCACAGAGCAGGCACCCAGATGTGAACGCAGGGCTCGGGCAGCGCAGGGACGCGCCGCCCGGGCCCTGACTCACGTACGCAGCAGCCCTCGTACGATCAGAGCAGCCCTCACCAGGAGTCCTCACATGAAGACGATCGACGAACTTCTCGCCGAAGGCGTGGACGGCAAGCGGGTCTTCGTCCGCGCCGATCTCAACGTGCCGCTCGCCGACGGCCTCATCACCGACGACGGCCGCATCCGCGCCGTACTGCCGACCATCAAGGCCCTTGCCGAAGCGGGCGCCAAGGTGGTCGTCGCCTCGCACCTGGGCCGCCCCAAAGGCGCCCCGGACCCCGCCTTCTCGCTGCTGCCCGCCGCCGAGCGCCTCGGTGAACTCCTCGGCGCCCCGGTCGCGTTCGCCCAGGACACCGTCGGCCCCGCCGCCCACGACGCCGTGAACGGCCTCCAGCCCGGCCAGGTCGCGGTCATCGAGAACCTGCGCTTCAACGCGGGCGAGACCTCCAAGGACGACACCGAGCGCGGTGAGTTCGCCGACCGGCTCGCGGCCCTCGCGGACGTGTACGTGGGCGACGGCTTCGGCGCGGTGCACCGCAAGCACGCCTCGGTCTTCGACCTCCCGGCGCGTCTGCCGCACGCCGCCGGCTACCTCATCGCGGGCGAGGTCGCCGTACTGAAGAAGCTCACCGAGGACGTGCAGCGCCCGTACGTCGTCGCGCTCGGCGGCGCCAAGGTCTCCGACAAGCTCGCCGTCATCGACGAGCTGCTCGGCAAGGCCGACCGGCTGCTCATCGGCGGCGGCATGGCCTACACCTTCCTCAAGGCCAAGGGCTACGAGATCGGCTCGTCCCTCCTCCAGGAGGACCAGATCCCGGCGGTCCTGGAGTACATCGAGCGCGCGGAGAAGACCGGCGTCGAGCTGGTGCTGCCCGTCGACGTGGTGGCCGCCCCGGCGTTCCCGGACCTGAAGACCAAGGCGCCGGCGAACCCCGTCACCGTCGCCGCGGACTCCGTGCCCGCCGACCAGATGGGCCTGGACGTCGGTCCGGAGACCCGCAAGCTGTACGCCTCGAAGATCACCGATGCCGCCACCGTCTTCTGGAACGGCCCGATGGGCGTCTTCGAGCACCCCGATTTCGCCGAGGGCACCAAGGCGGTCGCCCAGGCCCTCCTCGACTCCCCGGCCTTCACGGTCGTCGGCGGCGGCGACTCCGCCGCGGCCGTGCGCCTCCTGGGCTTCGACGAGAACGCATTCGGCCACATCTCGACCGGTGGCGGCGCCTCCCTCGAATACCTCGAGGGCAAGACGCTCCCCGGCCTCGCCGCACTGGAGGACTGACCCCTTATGAGCACGCGCACGCCGATCATGGCGGGCAACTGGAAGATGAACCTCAACCACCTCGAGGCCATCGCGCACGTCCAGAAGCTCGCCTTCGCCCTGGCCGACAAGGACTACGAGGCCGTCGAGGTCGCCGTCCTGCCGCCCTTCACCGACCTGCGCTCCGTGCAGACCCTGGTCGACGGCGACAAACTCAAGATCAAGTACGGCGCCCAGGACCTCTCGGCGCACGACTCCGGCGCCTACACCGGCGAGATCTCCGGTGCGATGCTGGCCAAGCTGAAGTGCACGTACGTGGCCATCGGCCACTCCGAGCGCCGTCAGTACCACCACGAGACCGACGAGCTGGTCAATGCCAAGGTCAAGGCCGCCTACAAGCACGGCCTGACCCCGATCCTCTGCGTCGGCGAGGAGCTCGAGGTCCGCGAGGCGGGCAACCACGTCACGCACACGCTCGCCCAGGTCGAGGGCGGTCTCAAGGACCTCCCGGCCGAGCAGGCCGAGTCCGTCGTGATCGCCTACGAGCCCGTCTGGGCCATCGGCACCGGCAAGGTCTGCGGCGCCGAGGACGCCCAGGAGGTCTGCGCCGCCATCCGCGGCAAGATCGCCGAGCTGTACACCCAGGAGCTGGCCGACCGGGTCCGTATCCAGTACGGCGGCTCCGTCAAGGCCGGCAACGTCGCCGAGATCATGGCGCAGGCCGACATCGACGGTGCGCTCGTGGGCGGTGCGTCGCTCGATGCCGACGAGTTCGTCAAGATCGTGCGCTTCCGCGACCAGTGAGTATGCGGTAGCGGCGATACGTCGTACCCTTGCGGGGGCATAGCCATGGCTATGCCCCCGTCGTTATCCGAATCCGAGGAAGTTGGTCCAGCCGTGGTTTTGGGGTTCTCGATCGCCCTGATCGTCTTCAGCCTGCTGATGATGCTGCTGGTGCTGATGCACAAGGGGAAGGGCGGCGGCCTGTCCGACATGTTCGGTGGCGGCATGCAGTCCTCCGTCGGCGGCTCCTCGGTCGCCGAGCGCAACCTCGACCGCATCACCATTGTGGTCGGTCTGCTGTGGTTCGCGTGCATTGTCGTACTCGGCATCATCATGAAGACGAACAGCTGAGCAGCTACGCACACAGCACGTACATTCCGCACGTAAGGCCCCATGTTCGGTACGCGCAGCTGAGCGCGGCCTATCATGGGGCTTGCGTCTAGGTGTGGGGGCTGTAACTCCAATCACTGGACGCGCGTTGGGCCTTACGTAGACTGAGGCGCTCGCAGCGAAGCGAAACGCCGACTCGCTTTGCGGCACCATCACGCAGGGAGTTACGACCGTGGCAAGTGGCAACGCGATCCGAGGAAGCCGGGTCGGGGCGGGGCCGATGGGCGAGGCCGAGCGCGGCGAGTCCGCGCCGCGTCTGCGCATCTCCTTCTGGTGCTCCAACGGGCACGAGACGCAGCCCAGCTTCGCCAGCGACGCGCAGGTGCCCGAAACCTGGGACTGCCCGCGCTGTGGCTTCCCGGCCGGTCAGGACCGGGACAACCCGCCGGACCCGCCGCGCACCGAGCCCTACAAGACGCACCTCGCGTATGTGCGGGAGCGGCGCAGCGACGCGGACGGCGAGGCGATCCTCGCCGAGGCGCTCGCCAAACTGCGGGGCGAAATCTAGGAGTTGGGATCCGGCCGGGCACCGAGGGGTGCCTGGCCGGACTTGTTCGATGAACCGGCCGCCGCAGGTCGCTCCGCGGTCGATTGTCAGTGCTGCCCTCTACGGTTTGTGCATCGGTGAACCGTGAGGGGGAGCAGTGACGACGGTCGACTCTGCGGGTGTGCTTGTGCCCGCGTGGCGCGGGGGATTCGGGCGGCTGTGGAGTGCCGCTGTGGTGTCCCGGTTCGGGGATGCGCTGCGGGGTGCGGCGCTGCCGCTGCTCGCCGCCTCGCTGACGGACCGGCCCCTGCTCATCGCGTCCGTGACGGCCTGCGGCTATCTGCCCTGGATCGTCTTCGGGCTGCTCGGCGGCGCCGTCGCGGACCGGGTGGACCAGCGGCGTGCCATGTGGACGGTCGATGCGGTACGAGGGCTGCTCGTCGCCGCCTTCGCGGTGGCCGTCGCGCTCGGGCATGCGTCGATAGCGCTGCTCATCGGGCTCGCCTTCGTTCTGACCACCCTTCAGACACTCTTCGACAACGCCTCCACGGCCCTGTTGCCCGCGTTGGTGGACCGCGAGGCGCTCGGCAGTGCCAACGCCAGGCTCATGACCGGACAGAAGATCGCGGGCGGTCTGCTCGGGGCGCCCGTGGTGCCTCTGCTGATCGCCGCGGGAGCAGCCGTTCCCTTCGTGGCCGACGCGGCGACCTTCCTGGTGGCGGCCGCGCTGGTCGCCACGCTGCGGACCGAGGCGCCCGACCGCGGGGCGAGACCGGCGGGCAGCACCCTGCGCCGGGAGATCACGGAGGGGCTGCGCACCCTGTGGCGCGACCGGGCCCTGCGCGGACTGTGCGCGGCGACCGCCCTGTGCAACATCGGCATGGGCGCCCTGATCGCGACGCTGGTGATCCTGGTGACCGGCTGGCTGGACGCGGGCACCGCCGGATACGCGGCGGCGTCCACCGCGTACACCGTCGGCGGCCTGGCCGGGGGAGCGGTGAACCGGCGGATCACCGTGCGGCTCGGACCCATGCGGGCCGTGCTGCTGGCCGGCCTCGTGCAGATCGGCGCCCTCGTCGTGATGGGCTCCGTACGCAGTCTGACCGCGATGGTGGCGGCCCTCGCCGTCTTCGGCTTCATGGGCATGGTGTGGAACGTCAACACGACGACCCTGATGCAGCAGCGCACCCCCGCCGACATGCTGGGCCGGGTCAGCTCCGCCTTCCGCACCCTGGCCGTCGCCGGAGCGCCGCTCGGCGCCCTGCTCGGCGGCGCCGTCGCCACCGCCTGGGGCCTGAACACGCCCGCGCTGCTCACCGCCGCCTTCTTCGTCCTGTCGGTGCTCGCGCTGATACCTGCACGCAAGCGGGACGTACCTGTTGTTGCACCGCACGACGACACCACGACAGGTCACGTCACGCGCTGATCAACTAGGTTGGAACGGCAGCGGGGCAAGGTACGCAGCAGGGACAGGCAGGAAAGAAGGCTGAAGTCGGAAATGAACGCAGACGGCCGTACCAGGCTCAACCAGACGCCCGAGTGGACCGCGCTGGCCAAGCACCGTGAGGAGCTCGGCGAGGCGGGCCTGCGGGAGCTGTTCGCCGCCGACCCGGGCCGCGGCTCGGGGTACACACTCCAGGTCGGCGACCTGTACGTCGACTACTCCAAGCACCTCGTCACCGACGAGACCCTGCGGCTGCTGCGCGAGCTGGCCGCCGCCACCGATGTGTTCGGCCTGCGGGACGCCATGTTCCGCGGCGAGAAGATCAACACGACCGAGAACCGCGCCGTGCTGCACACCGCACTGCGCGCCTCGCGCGACGCGGTGGTCGAGGTCGACGGGGAGAACGTCGTGCCCCGTGTGCACGCGGTTCTCGACAAGATGGCCGACTTCGCCGACCGGGTCCGCTCCGGCGCCTGGACCGGCCACACCGGCAAGCGCATCAAGAACGTCGTCAACATCGGTATCGGCGGCTCCGACCTGGGCCCGGCGATGGCGTACGAGGCGCTGCGCAGCTACACCGACCGCGACCTCACGGTCCGCTTCGTGTCGAACGTCGACGGAGCCGACCTGCACGAGGCCACCCGTGACCTGGACGCGGCGGAGACGCTGTTCGTCATCGCGTCGAAGACCTTCACCACGATCGAGACGATCACGAACGCGACCTCGGCGCGCGAGTGGCTGCTCGGTGAGCTGAAAGCCGGTCAGGAGGCCGTCGCCCAGCACTTCGTGGCCCTGTCGACCAACGCCGAGAAGGTCGCCGACTTCGGCATCGACACGGCCAACATGTTCGAGTTCTGGGACTGGGTCGGCGGCCGCTACTCCTTCGACTCGGCGATCGGCCTGTCCCTGATGATCGCCATCGGACCGGACCGCTTCCGGGAGATGCTCGACGGGTTCCGGCTCGTCGACGAACACTTCCGCACGGCTCCCGCCGAGTCCAACGTGCCTTTGCTGCTCGGCCTGTTGGGCATCTGGTACGGCAACTTCCACGACGCCCAGTCGCACGCGGTGCTGCCCTACAGCCACTACCTGTCCAAGTTCACGGCGTATCTGCAGCAGTTGGACATGGAGTCCAACGGCAAGTACGTCGGCCGGGACGGGCGGGAGGTCGACTGGCAGACCGGGCCGGTGGTGTGGGGTACGCCGGGTACCAACGGCCAGCACGCGTACTACCAACTCATCCACCAGGGCACGAAGTTGATCCCGGCGGACTTCATCGGTTTCGCGGAGCCGGTCGCCGAGCTGAGCGAGGGGCTGAAGGCCCAGCACGACCTGCTGATGGCGAACTTCTTCGCCCAGACGCAGGCGTTGGCCTTCGGCAAGACGCCGGACGAGGTGCGGGCGGAGGGGGTGGCGGAGGAGCTGGTGGCGCACAAGACGTTCAAGGGCAACCGCCCGACCACGACGATCCTCGCGCGCGAGCTGACGCCGTCCGTGCTCGGCCAGTTGGTGGCGCTGTACGAGCACAAGGTGTTCGTGCAGGGCGCGGTGTGGAACATCGACTCCTTCGACCAGTGGGGCGTCGAGCTCGGCAAGGTGCTGGCCAAGCGGGTCGAGCCCGCGCTCACCGAGGGTGCCGAGGTGGCGGGGCTGGACGCGTCCAGCAAGGCCCTGGTCGCCAAGTACCGGGAGCTGCGCGGGCGGAAGTAACGCCACCGCCACAGGTGCGGGGAGCGGACGGTGAGTCGGGGTCCGCTTCCCGTGCGCTCCCCCGCGGTCCTCTCAGGCCACCGCGCTCAGAGTGTCCGCGAGGCGGTGCCGGGCCGCGCGTGCTGCCGGGAGGGCGGCCAGCGCTGCCGCGCCCAGTACCGCTGCCGTGCCGAACAGCACCAGCAGTACCGGGGACGGGCTCTGGGCGATGCCCGCGCCGATGCCGCTCGATCTGCCCTGGGCGTTGATCAGCCAGTGGGCGAGCGGGGTGCCCAGGGCCGTACCGGCCAGAACGGCGGCCAGGGCGGTGCAGCCCGTGGCCGTGACGGTGATCGCGGTGATCTGGCGTGGGGTCAGGCCGATGGCCTTGAGGGCGATCAGGTCGCGCTCCCCCTCGCGGACGGTGCCGCCGATCGCGGTGAGCAGTTCGATGAGCCCGATCAGGGCCAGGACGACGATCAGGCCGACGACCACTGCGCGCAGGGGCGAAAGCCCGTCGGCCGGGTTGGTCACGGCGTGCACGTCCAGGTGTCCGTGTCCGGCGCTGGTCAGGCGGTCGGCGACCGTGTGTGCGTCCGCGCCGGGGCGCAGTCGGAGCTGGTAGAGGGTGGGAGTCAGGGCCGGGTCGTTCTCGCGGAGGGTGTCGAGGGAGGTGGAGATGACCCGGCCGGCGTTCTCCGGTTCGATGCTGCGGCCCACGATGTGCAGGATCTGCGGCTGGTCGCCGACGGTCATCCGTACCCAGTCGCCGACGTGTGCGTCCAGCAGGTCGAGGAGGCCCTGTCCGGCCACCGCCTCGTCGCTGCCGCGCGCGGGGCGGCCCTCGGCCAGGGCGTAGGGGTAGGGGTCCTGGACGGTGCCGAGGCCGCGCAGCGCGATCGTGGCCGTCTGGCCGGGGACCAGGGCGGCCACCTCGACGCCCGGGTAGGCGGCGGCGACCTGCGGATCGCGGGCCAGCAGGGCGCGGGTGTCCCGGTCGCTCAGGCCGGCGTCCGCGTGGACGCTGAGCGCGGCCGGCAGCCCGATCTGCTCGGGCCTGCTGTGGAAGCGGTCGATGGTGGTCCAGGCACTCATCGCCACGACGATCAGCAACAGGGGCAACGCCAGCCGGGCCACGGTGGCCAGGGACCGCAACTGTCGGGCGAAGGCGGTGTGCCACCCCAGCACGAGCGCGGGCGGCACCCCCATCCCCAGCGCCCGCCGGGCGGCGCCGGACAGCCGCCCACCGCCCGGGACGACAGGGCCCAGCCCGACGGAACGGCTTACGGCGGCGGTGGCCGGCTCGCCGGAGGGGGCGGTGGGGTCTGGTACGGATGCGCGGTGTGCGGAGGTGGACACCCGTTCGTCGGAGGGAGCGGCGGTGTCCGGTCCAGGCGGGGTGTTCGCGGGGGTGGTGGGTGGCTCGTCGAGCGGCGCGGTGGAGCGGAGGGCGAGTGTCCGCCGCAGCAAGCCGGGCAGGCGCCCGCCGGAGGGGGCCGCGGGGTGCGGTCCGGGGCTGGCGTGTGTGGAG
>NZ_JBEYVO010000049.1:0-33050 GCF_040644055.1 Streptomyces sp. NPDC047043 | reverse complement strand
GCAAGCCGGGCAGGCGCCCGCCGGAGGGGGCCGCGGGGTGCGGTCCGGGGCTGGCGTGTGTGGAGGCGGAGAGCTGTTCGTCGGAGGGAGCGGCGGTGCGCGGCCCGGGCCCGGAGTCTCCGGCACCCGACGGGGCCTCGGCGCGGAGTCCGGACGGATCGGCGGCCTGCGGCGTCAACGCTTTCCGTGGCCCCTCCGCAGACCGCACGCCGGGCGCAGACCGTGCCCCCACTGCAGACTGCACCTCAAGTGCCCGTCGCGACCCCCCGCGCCCGGGAGCCACCGGCCGCACCGTCGGCACCGGAGGTATCCGCCCCGCCCGCCAGGCCGCCAGGCCCGTCGTCGCGCCGATGAACAGGACCGCGCCCACCGGGATGGCGACGAGGGCCACCGTGTTGCCGGGGAGGCCCTGCCAGACGCCGAGGGCGTCTCCGAGGCGGCCCGGGAAGTGGCTGCCCAGGGCCTGGGTGAGCGTTGCGGCGGTCACGGCGCCGAGGACCGCGTAGGCGATGTGCTGGAACAGGAACACGCGGACGACCTGGCCCGGGGTGAAGCCGATGGCCTTGAGGACCGAGATGTCGCGCAGATGGCCGCGGATGCGGGTGGCGATCGCGCCGTGGACGGCCAGGCCGGCGGCCACCAGGGCGCCCAGGCCGAACAGGCCCAGCACCTGGCCGAGCAGCCGGTTGTCGCCCTGCGCCTCGGCGCGCGCCTGCTGCCAGGTGGAGACCTCGCCGATGGCGCCGGCGCCGAGGACGGTGACGGCGCGCTGGACGGCGTAGTCCGTGTCCTCGGGGTCGGTCAGGCGCAGGCCGATGACCTGGCCGGTGGGGTGGGACACGGCGGAGGGGAGGGCCCAGACCAGGCCCGGCTGTTCGCTCGGGCGGTAGCGCGGCTCGGCGCTGTCGGCCACGCCCAGGACGGTCACCGTCCGGTTGGAGCCCGGCATGGTGAGCCGGTCGCCGGGTTCGGCGAGCAGGGCGCGGGCGAGGCGGCTCTCCAGGACCACGCCGTCGGGGGTGGCGGGGTTCAGCCAGTGGCCGGAGGTGAGCAGCGGGCGGCGTCCGGTGGGGAGCTCGGGTGTGGCACGGAGTTCGACCGAGGCGCGGGTGCCGCGGGAGGCGAGGGTGGTGGAGGCGACGGCGTAGGGGCCGGTGACGGATTCGACGCCGTCGAGTTCCGCCAGCTTTCGCACGTTCGCCGACTCGCTCGTGTGCAGCACGACGTGCGCCCCGCGCTCCTGCGTGAAGACGCGCTGCCAGGGGTTGGTGGCGTACCCGAACAGGGCCGTGGCCAGCAGCAGCGACACCACGATCCCGGCGGTGGCGAGGACGAGGAACAGCGCCTCGCCCCGGTGCGTCCGCAGATCGGAGTGCGCCCAGCGCAACGTGGCTCGCACGGGATCAGCCCTTCCGGCGGTCGTAGAGCCGCATCTCAGTCCTTGAGCTCCAGTACTCCGGATATCCCGCTCCTGCGGGGCGCCGGTGTGCCGTCCAGCTCCGCGTCGTCGGCTATCCGGCCGTCGAAGAAGCAGATCACCCGGTCCGCGGCGCTGGCCAGCCGGGCGTCATGGGTGACCAGCACGATCGTCTGGCCGCGCTGGTGGAAGCGGGACAGCAGCCGCATCACTTCGCGGGTGCCCTTGCTGTCCAGGCTGCCCGCGGGTTCGTCGGCCAGCAGGAGCGGGGGGTGGTTGACCAGGGCGCGGGCCAGCGCGACCCGCTGCTGTTCGCCGCCGGACAGTTCGCCCGGCAGGCTGCGGTCCTTGCCCTCGAGCCCCAGCTCGGCCAGGAGCTCGACGCGCTCGGCGCGCGCCTGCTTCGGCGGCACTCCCGCCAGCAGCGCCGGCAGCTCCACGTTGTCGGCGACCGACAGATTCGACACGAGGTTGAAGAACTGGAAGACGATCCCGATCCGCTTCCTGCGCTCCACGGCCCAGCGGGCCTCGCTCCATGCGTCCGTGCGCTCGCCGTCCAGGCGGATGCTGCCGCCGTCCGGCCGCTGCAGCCCGCCCAGCAGATGCAGCAAGGTCGACTTGCCGGCCCCGGAGGGACCGGTGACGGCCACGAACTCGCCCTGCCGTACACAGAGATCGACACCGCGCACGGCATGCGCGGGCGCACCCTCGCCGTAGTGCGTCTTGACCAGGCCCTCGGCGTGCAGCACGGGAGCGGGACTGTCGCTCACTCCAGCTCCTCCAGCTCTTCCTGACACCGTTCCAGCCAGTCGAGGTCGGCCTGCAGGTGCAGCATCGCGCCCTCGATCAGCAGGTGCGCGATGCGGTTGTCGCGGTCTTCGGCGGCGGCCAGCTTGGACAGCTGCCGCATGGTGTTGAGGTACTGGCGCCGCTGCCTGTTGATCAGGGCGATCTGCTCGGCGAGACCCGTCTGCGGGGCGAGCGCCAGCTTCATGAAGAACTCGTCCCGTACCCGCGGCTCGTCCTCGGGCTCCTCGAACCAGGCGCGCAGCGCCTCCCGCCCGGATTCGGTGAGGTGGTAGACCTTCTTGTTGGGCCGGCTCGACTGCTCCACGTCCTCGCCCTCGATCAGCCCTTGCTTCTCGAGGCGGCCGAGGGTTACGTAGATCTGGCCGACATTCGGCTGAGGGTACGCGGAGCCCAGCAGTTGCTCAAGGTCCTGCTTGAGCTCGTAGCCGTGGGCCGGACCGCGTGCCAGGAGTGCCAGGAGGGGCAGACGCACTCGTGCTGTCCTCCTGTCTGGTCAATGTGCTCCGGGCCCTAGTATCGCGCATACCTAACAGGTATACATGGCCTCTGTCCCCGGGCAAGGGTGCCCGTGGTGCCGGTGTACAGGGAGGAACCTATGCGGTGGATGCACGCCGCCGGTAGGGGCCTTCTCGTTCTGGTCGTGGTCATGACCGGTTACACCGCCTCCGGCGCCCGCGCCGACGAGGGGACGGCGAGTGGCCGCGGACCGCTGACGCTCGCCACCGGAGGAGACCTCACCGGTTATCTCGGGCCTCTGCTGGAGGGCTGGAACCGTACCCACCCCGGTGAGAAGGTCACCCTCGTCGAGCTTCCCGACTCCGCCGACGAGACCCATGCGCAGATGGTCACCGACCTGCGCGGCGGCGACCGCAGCCGGTTCGACGTCCTCAACATCGACGTCAACTGGACCTCGGAGTTCGCGGCGGCGGGCTGGATCCGGCCGCTGCCCCGCGACCGCTTCCCGCTCAAGACCTTCCTGCAGCCGGTGGTCGGCACGGCGACCTACGACGACCGTCTGTACGCCGTCCCGTACGCCACCAACGCCGGTCTGCTCCTCTACCGCAAGGACATCCTCGCCACGGAGGGCGTCCCGCCGCCGCGCACCTGGGCCGAGCTGGAGCGGGACGCGAAGACCATCGCGCCCAAGTACGGACTCGACGGCTACGCGGGGCAGTTCCTGCCCTACGAGGGCCTCACCGTCAACGCCGCCGAGGCGGTCTACTCGGCCGACGGCAGCATCCTCGGGGACGAGGGAGCCCGCGTCACCGTGAACTCGGCGGCGGCCCGCGAGGGCATCGGGTTCCTCGCCCGGGGCGTGCGCGAGGGCTGGATCCCGAAGAAGGCGCTGACGTACAAGGAGGAGGAGTCCAAGCAGGCCTTCCAGGACGGGCATCTGCTGTTCCTCCGCAACTGGCCCTATGCGTACGTCGTCGCGTCCGCCAAGGGCTCCCCGGTCGCCGGCAGGATCGGCGCCGTACCGCTGCCCGGACCCCACGGGCCGGGCACGAGCGTCCTGGGCGGCTCCAACCTGGCCGTCAACACACATGCCCGGCATCCCGACTCCGCCGCGCGGCTGCTCGCGTACCTCACCAGCGAGCCCGTCCAGCGCCAGGTCCTCACACGCGGCGCGCTGCCGCCCGTACGGGCCGCGCTGTACCAGGACCCCGAGCTGATACGGCGGTTCCCGTATCTGCCGACCCTGCGCGAGAGCATCCGCACCGCCCAGCCGCGCCCCAAGAGCCCGCGATACGACCAGGTCAGCCTGGTGGTGCAGGCGGTCGTGCAGGACGCGATGACCGGGCACGAGACGCCCGCGGCGGCGGTGGATCGGCTGGCACGGGAGCTCGCGGCGATCTCCAATCGCTAGCCGACTAGTTACTTGTTAGGTAACGCGGAAGTCTCATCTGGGTTCAGAATGCTCAAGTCTGTCCGGTTTTGGCAGGGCAACTCAGCAGTAGCTTCCGTTCCTTTCATTGACACCCTCACGACATGCCTACCTAACATGCATGCATGTTGAGTAAGTACCGCTGGTGGCGAGACGCGGTGATCTACCAGGTGTACGTCCGCAGCTTTCTGGACAGCACCGGGGACGGCGTCGGCGATCTGGCCGGCGTCCGGGCCGGGCTGCCGTATCTG
Source organism: Streptomyces sp. NPDC047043 (assembly GCF_040644055.1). Classification (NCBI taxonomy): domain Bacteria; kingdom Bacillati; phylum Actinomycetota; class Actinomycetes; order Kitasatosporales; family Streptomycetaceae; genus Streptomyces; species Streptomyces sp. NPDC047043. Next base: position 28,687 of record NZ_JBEYVO010000049.1, on the reverse strand, counting down.
AAGAAGCTGGGCGTGGACGGGATCTGGCTGAGCCCCTTCTATCCCTCGCCGCAACACGACCACGGCTACGACGTGGCCGACTACTGCGATGTCGACCCGCTCTTCGGCGACCTCGCCGAGTTCGACCTGCTGGTGGCGGCCGCGCGGCGGCTCGGCGTCAAGGTGCTGCTCGACGTGGTGCCCAACCACTGCTCCAGCGAGCACCCGTGGTTCCAGGAGGCGCTCGCCTCGGCGCCCGGCAGCGCGGCCCGCGCCCGCTTCCACTTCGCCGACGGCCGCGCTCCCGACGGCTCGGAGCCACCCAACAACTGGTACTCGATGTTCGGCGGCCCGGCCTGGAGCCGGGTGACCGAGGCGGACGGGCGGCCCGGCCAGTGGTACCTGCACATGTTCGCCCCCGAGCAGCCCGACTGGAACTGGCGCAACCCCGAGATCGGCACCGAGTTCGACCGGGTGCTGCGCTTCTGGCTCGACCGGGGCGTCGACGGCTTCCGTATCGACGTGGCCGCGGGCCTCTTCAAACACCCGGACCTGCCCGACTCGGACGACCCCGAGGCCGACGCCCGCACCCGCGACTCGGTCAACCCGCTCGCCTGGAACCAGCCCGAGGTGCACGACGTGTGGCGGCACTGGCGGGCGGTGTGCGAGGAGTACACACAGCGGGACGGCCGCGAGCGGCTGCTGGTCGGCGAGGTGTCGGTGCCGACCGCGCGCGATCACGCGAAGTACGTGCGTGCGGACGAACTCCATCAGGCCTTCTTCTTCGACCTGTTGAGCGCCCCCTGGAGCGCCGATGCCTTCCGCAAGGTCATCTCCGAGGCGATGGAGGACATCGCCGGCACGGGATCGACGGTCACCTGGGTGCTCAACAACCACGACCAGGTCCGCACCGTCACCCGCTACGGCGAGCCCGCCACCGAGGGCAGCGGCCTCGGCGCCGCCCGTGCCCGCGCCGCCGCGCTGCTGATGCTGGCGCTGCCCGGAGCCGCGTACATCTACCAGGGCGAGGAGCTGGGCCTGCCCGAGGTCGTCGATCTGCCGGACGACGTGCTCACCGACCCGATCTTCCGGCGCACGGGCAGCCGGGCCCGTATCCGCGACGGCTGCCGGGTGCCGCTGCCGTGGTCCGGCCAGGCGTCACCCTTCGGCTTCACCTCCGGCGCGGAGAGCGCGCGGCCGTGGCTGCCGCAGCCCTCCTACTTCGCCGAGTACGCCACCGACCGCGCCCTCGCCGACACCCGCTCCTTCTGGCACCTGTACCGCGACGGCCTCCAACTCCGGGCCGCACTGCCCCAGTTGGGCGAGGGCGCGCTGCGCTGGCTGGACACCCCGCCCGGCGTCCTCGGCTTCGTCCGCGGCGACGGCCTCGTCTGCGCCGTCAATTTCGGTACGGCGCCCACGCCCGCGCCGGTCTCCGGCACACCCCTGCTGTCCAGCGGTCCCTGCACGGCCGGGGTACTGCCCGGCTCGACGGCCGCCTGGTGGATCAACGATCTCTGATCACCGTCAATCACTTCTGATTGTTCGTCAGTTTCCCACCCTTTGAAGGGACATCAACGATGATGCGACGACGCACGACCATGCTCGCGAGCTGCACCGCCCTTGCCCTGGCTCTCGGCGCGACCGCCTGCGGAGGCGGCGGGCCGGTCTCCGCGGGCGGCGGCGACAAGGCGCTCAGCGGGCAGACGGTCACCGTGGCCGGTGTCTGGACCGGCAGCGAGCAGAAGAACTTCCAGAAGGTGCTGGACGCCTTCGGCGCGAAGACCGGCGCCAAGACGCAGTTCATCTCCACCGGCGACAACGTCTCCACGGTCGTCGGCAGCAAGATCGAGGGCGGCAACGCGCCCGACGTGGTGATGGTCCCGCAGGTCGGCGTGTTGCAGCAGTTCGCCAAGGAGGGCTGGCTCAAGCCGCTGTCCGCCACCACCGACAAGTCCGTCGACGCGGCCTACGCGCCCGTCTGGAAGAAGTACGGAAGCGTCGACGGCACCCTCTACGGCCTCTACTTCAAGGCCGCCCACAAGTCGACGGTCTGGTACAGCCCCGACGCCCTCGACCAGGCCGGCGTCAAGCCGCCCAAGACCTACGACGCCATGCTGAAGGCCGGGCACACCGTCTCCGACTCCGGGCTCGCCGCGTTCTCGGTGGCCGGCGAGGACGGCTGGACCCTCACCGACTGGTTCGAGAACATCTACCTCTCGCAGGCGGGTCCGGAGAAGTACGACGCCCTGGCCGCCCACAAGTTGAAGTGGACCGACGCTTCGGTGGTGAAGGCACTCGGCACGCTCGGCAAGCTGTTCAAGGACAAGCAGCTGATCGCGGGCGGGCAGAGGGGGGCCCTCAACACCGACTTCCCGGGCTCGGTGGAGAAGGTGTTCGGACCCAAGCCCGAGGCCGGCATGGTCTACGAGGGCGACTTCGTCGCCGGAGTCGCGCACGACCAGTTCGGCAAGACCATCGGCACGGACGCGAACTTCTTCCCCTTCCCCGCGGTCGACGGCGGCAAGGCCCCGGTGGTCAGCGGCGGCGACGCGGCCGTCGTCCTCAAGGACGGCAAGAACTCCAAGGCGGGCATGAAGCTCCTGGAGTACCTGGCGACCCCGGAGGCGGCGGCCGTGTGGGCGAAGGCGGGCGGCTTCCTGTCCCCCAACAAGGAGCTCGACCTCTCTTCGTACAGCGACGACGTCACCCGCGCCACCGCCAAGTCCCTTGTCTCCGCCGGGGATTCGGTCCGCTTCGACATGTCGGACCAGGCGCCCGCGGCCTTCGGCGGCACCAAGGGTGCGGGCGAGTGGAAGCTGCTGCAGGACTTCCTGCGCGACCCGTCGGACCCGAAGGGCACGGCGGCGCAGCTGGAGGCCGCGGCGGCCAAGGCCTACAAGGGCTGACGCGCCATGACCGCGACCCTGGTGAAAGAGAAAAGTCCGCCTGCGACCGGGCTCGTCGAGCGGGCCCGGCGCTCGCGGCGGCGGGCCCGGATCATCGCCGTGCTGTTCGCCTTCCCGGCGCTGCTCCTGCTGGGCGCGCTCGTCGTCTACCCCGTGCTGTTCTCCGTCGGCCGCAGTTTCTTCGACGCGTCCGGCACCCGATTCGTGGGCGGCGAGAACTACACCGAGATGTTCCGCGACCCGGCGACCCTCAAGGCCGTACGGAACACGGCCATTTGGGTCGTGGTCGCCCCGGCCCTGCTGACCGGTCTGGGCCTGATCCTCGCCGTACTCGTCGAGAAGGTCCGCTGGGCCACCGCCTTCAAACTGCTGCTGTTCATGCCGATGGCGGTCTCCTTCCTGGCGGCGGGCATCATCTTCCGGCTCGCCTACGACCAGGACCCGGACAAGGGCGTGCTGAACGCCGCCGTGGTCGGGGTGCACGACGCCTTCAAAGGCACGTCGGAGTATCCGACCGCGCGGGCCCGGCAGGGGCAGGGGCTGACGGCCGTGCCGGACGGCTCGTACCGGACGACCGGGCGTGTGTCGCCGGGTGACTCGGTGGCCCTCGGGCTGGTGGGCGTGCCGCCGAAGGACCTGCCGAAGGGCGCCGAGCCCGCGTATACGGCCGCGAGCCGGAAGGCCGCGTCCGACGAGGTGCGCGGTGTCGTCTACCTGGACTTCACGCCCGGCGGGGGAGGCAAGCAGGGCAAGGTCGACCGGCGGGAGAGCGGGCTGCCGCAGATGAGGGTCGAAGCGGTGGGGGACGACGGGGAGGCGGTCGCGAGTACGTCGACGGCGTCCGACGGTTCGTTCCGCTTCACGGGCCTCAAGTCCGGCTCGTACACGGTGGAGTTGCCCGCGTCGAACTTCGCGCAGCCCTACCAGGGCGTCTCCTGGCTCGGGCCGGCGCTGGTCACGCCGGCGATCATCGGGGCGTACCTGTGGATCTGGACCGGCTTCGCGATGGTGCTGATCGGCGCGGGCCTCGCGGCCCTGCCCCGGGACGCGCTGGAGGCGGCGCGGATGGACGGCGCGAACGAGTGGCAGATCTTCCGGCGGATCACCGTGCCGCTGCTGGCGCCGGTGCTCACCGTGGTCTTCGTGACGTTGGTGATCAACGTGATGAAGGTCTTCGACCTCGTCTACATCATCGCGCCGGGGCAGGTGCAGGAGGACGCCACCGTGCTCGCGACGCAGATGTGGCTGGTGTCCTTCGGCGGCGGCAACAACCAGGGGCTGGGCAGCGCGCTCGGTGTACTGCTCCTCGTGCTGGTCGTGCCCGCCATGGTCCTGAACGTCCGTCGTTTCCGGAGGAGTCAGCGATGAACGCGGTGAGGCGCGCCCTGAGCAGTGGTCTGGTGCAGGCTTTCCTGGTGCTGATCGGCCTGGTGTGGCTGACGCCGCTCGCGGGGCTGTTCCTGTCGTCGCTGCGGTCCTCGCAGGACTCGGCGAGCAGCGGCTGGTGGACGGCGCTCAGCAGCCCGGGCCAGTTGTCCTTCGACAACTACTCGGCGCTGCTGAAGAACTCCGGTATGACGCAGGCCTTCTGGAACACGGTGCTGATCTCGGTACCGGCGACCTTCCTGGTCGTCGTCCTCGCGGCGCTCGCCGGATACGCCTTCGCCTGGCTGGACTTCCCCGGCCGGGAGGCCGTCTTCCTGGTCGTGGTGGCCCTGTTGGTGGTGCCGGTGCAGATCGGTCTGCTGCCGGTCGCCAAACTCTTCGGAGAACTGGGCCTGTTCGGGACCATCCCGGGAGTCGTCCTCTTCCACGTGGCCTACGGACTGCCGTTCGCGGTGTTCCTGCTCCGGAACTACTTCGCCGAGATGCCGAAGGAGATGCTGGAGGCGGCCCGCATGGACGGCGGCAGCGAGTGGCGGATCTTCACACGGCTGGTGCTGCCGGTGGGGCGGCCCGCGATCGCCTCGCTGGCGATCTTCCAGTTCCTGTGGGTCTGGAACGACATGCTGGTGGCGCTGCTCTTCGCGGACGGTTCCTCGCAGCCCCTGACGGTTGAACTCCAGTCGCAGATACGGCAGTTCGGCGCCAACATCGACGTACTGGCGCCGGGAGCCTTCGTCTCGCTGGTGGTGCCGGTGGTGGTGTTCTTCGCCTTCCAGCGGCACTTCGTCCAGGGAGTGATGGCCGGGTCGGTCAAGTGAGGCGGGCGGGGGTTCCCGACGGGACCGACGAGAACCCCCACCGCACGCTCGGGCTCAGGGCGAAGCCGGCGGATACAGCGACCGCGGCAGCTGCGAGGCCGCCGCCGCGTCCAGCAGCCACAGGGTGCGGGAGCGGCCCTGGGCGCCCGCCGCCGGGGCCTGGACCTCGCCCGCACCGGACAGGGCGATGGCCGCGGCCTGCGCCTTGTCCTCGCCGGCCGCGAGGAGCCACACCTCACGGGCCGCGCGGATCGCCGGAAGGGTCAGCGTGATCCGGGTCGGCGGCGGCTTCGGGGCGCCGTGCACGCCCACCACTGTGCGCTCCGTCTCCCGCACCGCCGGGAGCTCCGGGAACAGCGAGGCCACGTGCGTGTCCGGGCCGACGCCCAGCATCAGGACGTCGAAGGTGGGCACGGCACCGTGGTTCTCGGGACCGGCCGCCCGGGCCAGTTCCTGCGCGTAACCCTCCGCCGCCGCGTCCACGTCCGCGCCGTACACCCCGTCCGAGGCCGGCATGGCGTGCACACGCTTCGGGTCCAGCGGCACGGCGTCGAGCAGGGCCTCGCGGGCCTGCGTGACATTGCGGTCCGGATCGCCCTCGGGCAGGAAGCGCTCGTCTCCCCACCACAGGTCGAGCCGGCCCCAGTCGACCGCGTCCCGGGCCGGAGCGGCGGCCAGGGCGGCCAGCAGGCCGTTGCCGTTGCGGCCGCCCGTGAGGACCACGGACGCATGGCCCCGGGAGGCCTGCGCGTCCACGATCTTCGTGATGAGACGGGCCGCGGCGGCCTGCGCCATCAGTTCCTTGTCGCGGTGCACGACCAGCTGCGGAGTGCTCACTTCGCCGCCGCCTTCTGCTCGGCGTCCTTCACCGGTGCCTGCGCCGCCGCTTCCGGTGCGGCAGTTTCAGCAGCGGCTTCGCTCGCCTCTCCTTTGGGCGCTGGTTCCCCGCTTTTGGACGGCGACTCCACGACGGAAGCCGTCAGCTCCTCGAACGCAAGTGCCTGAGCAGGTCCCGAGTTCAGCCGCTCCACCCCGAACCGCAGCGCCGACGCGTACGTGTCGTCCGGGTCCAGCCGCCGCAGCTCCTCCGCGATCAGCTCGGCCGTCTCACGCCGCTTCAGGGCCACCGCACGGTCCGGCTGGCCCTGGATGGAGAGCGTGGCCAGCGAACCGTCCGCGCGGTCCAGGACTATCTGGCCGGTGTCGGTGGCCATGCGGACGGCCGTGAGCCCCGGCCCGTTCGACAGCGACCGCTTCACCGGTACGTCCAGCCGGTCCGCGAGCCACATCGCCAGCAGCTCGCAGCTGGGGTTGAACTCCTCGCCCTCCACCTCGACGGCCTCCACCTTGCAGGTGACCTGGTCGAGGGCTGCGGCCAGCATCGAGCGCCAGGGCGTGATGCGGGTCCAGGAGAGGTCGGTGTCGCCGGGGGTGTAGGTGTCGGCACGGGCCGTCAGTTCCCGTACCGGCTGCTCCGCGGAGTACGTGTCCGTCACCCGGCGCTGGGCGAGGGCGCCCAGCGGATCGCTCGCCGGGTCGAGGGGCGCGTTCACCGGCCACCAGACCACCACGGGGGCGTCCGGCAGCAGCAGGGGCAGGACGACGGACTGCGCATGGTCGACGATCTCGCCGTACAGGCGCAGGATCACGGTCTCGCCGGAGCCCGCGTCCGCGCCCACCCGGATCTCGGCGTCCAGGCGGGACTGCGTACGGTCGCGGGGCGAGCGCGAGACCCGCTTGATGACGACCAGGGTGCGCGAGGGGTGCTCGTGCGAGGCGTCGTTCGCTGCCTTCAGGGCGTCGTACGCGTTCTCCTCGTCCGTCACGATGACCAGCGTGAGCACCATGCCGACGGCCGGCGTGCCGATGGCCCGGCGGCCCTGCACCAGCGCCTTGTTGATCTTGCTGGCCGTGGTGTCCGTGAGGTCTATCTTCATGGCCGGCGCCAGCTCCGTCCGTCTCGCTCGAGCATTTCGTCCGCCTCGACGGGCCCCCAGGTGCCGGACTGGTACTGGGCGGGCTTGCCGTTGGTGTCCCAGTACTCCTCGATCGGGTCGAGGATCTGCCAGGACAGCTCGACCTCCTCGGTGCGCGGGAAGAGGTTGGAGTCGCCGAGCAGAACGTCCAGGATCAGGCGCTCGTACGCCTCCGGGCTCGACTCGGTGAAGGACTCGCCGTACGCGAAGTCCATCGAGACGTCCCGGATCTCCATCGAGGTGCCCGGCACCTTCGAGCCGAAGCGGACCGTCACGCCCTCGTCCGGCTGGACGCGGATGACGATCGCGTTCTTGCCGAGCTCCTCCGTCGCCGTGTGGTCGAAGGGGGAGTGCGGGGCCCGCTGGAAGACGACCGCGATCTCGGTGACCCGGCGGCCCAGGCGCTTGCCGGTGCGGAGGTAGAACGGGACGCCCGCCCAACGGCGGTTGTCCACCTCCAGTTTGATGGCCGCGTAGGTGTCGGTCTTCGAGTTGGCGTCGATGCCCTCCTCCTGGAGGTATCCGACCGCCTTCTCGCCGCCCTGCCAGCCCGCCGCGTACTGACCGCGCACGGTGTCCCGGCCCAGGTCCCTCGGCAGCCGTACCGCGCCGAGCACCTTGGTCTTCTCGGCGGCCAGCGCGTCCGCGTCGAAGGAGGCGGGCTCCTCCATGGCCGTGAGAGCCATGAGCTGGAGGAGGTGGTTCTGGATGACGTCACGGGCGGCGCCGATGCCGTCGTAGTAGCCGGCCCGGCCGCCGATGCCGATGTCCTCGGCCATAGTGATCTGCACATGGTCCACGAAGGACCGGTTCCAGATCGGCTCGAACATCGTGTTGGCGAAGCGCAGCGCCAGGATGTTCTGGACGGTCTCCTTGCCCAGGTAGTGGTCGATGCGGAAGACCTGGTCCGGGGCGAAGACCTCGTGCACGACCTTGTTGAGCTCCTCGGCCGACTTCAGGTCGTGGCCGAAGGGCTTCTCGATGACGGCGCGGCGCCAGGAGCCGGAGCTCTGGTCGGCCAGACCGTGCTTCTTCAGCTGCTGGATGACGACCGGGAAGGAGCGCGGCGGCACCGACAGGTAGAAGGCGAAGTTGCCGCCGGTGCCCTGTGCCTTGTCGAGCTCCTCGATGGTGCCGCGCAGCCGCTCGAACGCGTCGTCGTCGTCGAAGGTGCCCTGGACGAAGCGCATCCCCTGGATGAGCTGCTGCCAGACCTCCTCGCGGAACGGCGTACGGGCGTGCTCCTTGACGGCGTCGTGGACCTCGGCGGCGAAGTCCTCGTGCTGCCACTCGCGGCGGGCGAAGCCCACCAGCGAGAAGCCCGGCGGCAGCAGACCCCGGTTGGCGAGGTCGTACACGGCGGGCATGAGCTTCTTTCGTGACAAATCGCCCGTGACGCCGAAGATGACCAGGCCCGACGGCCCCGCGATACGCGGGAGCCGTCGGTCGGCGGGGTCACGCAGCGGATTGCTGCTCGACAAAGATCAACCCTCCGAGGGGGCGAGGCGCTCCAGCTCCGCCTCGGTCGACTTGAGCAGGTCGTTCCAGGACGCCTCGAACTTCTCGACGCCCTCGTCCTCCAGGACCTGGACCACGTCGTCGTACGAGATCCCGAGCTTCTCGACGGCGTCGAGGTCGGCGCGGGCCTGCTCGTACGTACCGGCGATCGTGTTGCCGGTGATCGAGCCGTGCTCCTCGGTGGCCTGCAGGGTGGCCTCCGGCATGGTGTTCACCGTGTTCGGCGCCACCAGGTCGTCGACGTACAGGGTCGGCTTGTACGCCGGGTCCTTCACGCCGGTGGAGGCCCACAGCGGACGCTGCTTGCGGGCGCCCGCGTTCTCCAGCTTGCTCCAGCGGTCGGAGGAGAAGACCTCCTCGTACGCCTGGTAGGCCAGACGCGCGTTGGCGACGGCGGCCTTGCCGCGCAGCGCCTTGGCCTCGTCGGTGCCCAGCGCGTCCAGGCGCTTGTCGATCTCGGTGTCCACGCGGGACACGAAGAAGGACGCGACCGAGCGGATCAGCGAGAGGTCCAGGCCGCGCTCCTTGGCCTTCTCCAGGCCGGAGAGGTAGGCGTCCATGACCTCGCGGTAGCGCTCCAGCGAGAAGATCAGCGTGACGTTGACGCTGATGCCGAGGCCGATGACCTCGGTGATCGCCGGCAGACCCGCCTTGGTGGCCGGGATCTTGATGAGCGTGTTGGGACGGTCCACCAGCCAGGCGAGCTGCTTGGCCTCGGCGACCGTCGCCCTGGTGTTGTGGGCGAGGCGCGGGTCGACCTCGATCGACACGCGGCCGTCCTGGCCGTCGGTGGCGTCGAAGACCGGGCGCAGGATGTCGGCGGCGTCGCGGACGTCCGCCGTGGTGATCATGCGGACGGCCTCTTCGACGGTGACCTTGCGGGCGGCGAGGTCGGCGAGCTGCTGCTCGTAACCGTCACCGGACGAGATCGCCTTCTGGAAGATCGTCGGGTTGGTGGTGACGCCCACGACGTGCTGCTGGTCGATCAGCTCGGCGAGGTTGCCGGACGTGATCCGCTTGCGCGACAGGTCGTCCAGCCAGATCGCGACGCCTTCCTCGGAGAGGCGCTTGAGTGCGTCTGTCATGGAATTACATCTCCTACGTGTCGTATGTGAGCGTCAGCGCTGGGCGGCGGCGATGGATTCCCGGGCCTTGGCGGCCACGTTCTCGGCAGTGAAGCCGAACTCGCGGAAGAGCACCTTGCCGTCGGCGGAAGCACCGAAGTGCTCCAGGGAAACGATGCGGCCGGCATCCCCGACGTACTTGTGCCAGGTGAGCCCGATACCGGCCTCGACCGCGACCCGCGCCTTCACGTTCGGCGGCAGAACGCTGTCCCGGTACCCCTGGTCCTGCTCCTCGAACCACTCCACGGACGGCATGGACACGACCCGCGTCGGCACCCCGTCCGCCTGCAGCTGCTCGCGCGCCTCGACGGCGACGTGCACCTCGGACCCGGTGGCGATCAGGATGACCTGGGCGTCGCCGCCCTCGGCCTCGAACAGGACGTAACCGCCCTTCGCCGCTTCGTCGTTGGCCTCGTACGTCGGCACGCCCTGGCGGGTCAGCGCGAGGCCGTGCGGGGCGCCCTTGCCGAACTCCTTGGTGTACCGCTTGAGGATCTCGCGCCAGGCGATCGCGGTCTCGTTGGCGTCGGCCGGGCGGACCACGTTCAGGCCCGGGATGGCGCGCAGCGAGGCCAGGTGCTCGACCGGCTGGTGCGTCGGGCCGTCCTCGCCGAGACCGATGGAGTCGTGCGTCCACACGTACGTCACCGGCAGGTGCATCAGCGCCGACAGACGTACGGCGTTGCGCATGTAGTCGGAGAAGACCAGGAACGTACCGCCGTAGATACGGGTGTTGCCGTGCAGCGCGATGCCGTTCATCTCCGCGGCCATGGAGTGCTCGCGGATGCCGAAGTGGATCGTGCGGCCGTACGGGTTCGCCTCCGGCAGCGGGTTGTCCGCCGGCAGGAACGAACTGGTCTTGTCGATGGTCGTGTTGTTCGAGCCGGCCAGGTCGGCGGAGCCGCCCCACAGCTCGGGGATGATGGCGCCGAGCGCCTGCAGCACCTTGCCGGAGGCGGCACGCGTGGCGACGCCCTTGCCCGGCTCGAAGACCGGGAGCTTGTCCTCCCAGCCGACGGGCAGCTCACCGGCGTTGATGCGGTCGAACTCGGCGGCGCGCTCGGGGTTGTTCTGGCGCCACAGCTGGAACGACTTCTCCCACTCGGCCTTCGCCTCGCGGCCCCGCTCCAGCGCCTGCCGGGTGTGCTTGATGACGTCGTCGGAGACCTCGAAGCTCTGCTCCGGGTCGAAGCCGAGGACGCGCTTGGTGGCCGCGACCTCGTCGTCGCCGAGCGCCGAGCCGTGGGCGGCCTCGGTGTTCTGGGCGTTCGGGGCGGGCCAGGCGATGATCGAGCGCATCGCGATGAAGGACGGCTTGTCCGTCACCTGCTTCGCGGCCTCGATCGCGTTGTAGACGGCGTGCGGGTCGATGTCGCCGTCCGGCTTCGGGGCGACGCGCTGCACATGCCAGCCGTATGCCTCGTAGCGCTTGACGGTGTCCTCGGAGACGGCCGTCTCGGTGTCGCCCTCGATCGAGATGTGGTTGTCGTCCCACAGCAGGATCAGGTTGCCGAGCTTCTGGTGGCCGGCCAGCGAGGACGCCTCGGCGGAGATGCCCTCCTGGAGGCAGCCGTCACCGGCGATCGCGAAGACGAAGTGGTCGAAGGGGGACTCGCCCTGCGGGGCCTCGGGGTCGAACAGGCCGCGCTCGTAGCGGGCGGCCATCGCCATGCCCACGGCGTTGGCGACACCCTGGCCGAGCGGACCGGTCGTCGTCTCGACGCCCTTGGTGTGGCCGTACTCCGGGTGGCCGGGGGTCTTCGAACCCCAGGTGCGGAAGGCCTTCAGGTCGTCCAGCTCCAGGCCGAAGCCGGCCAGGTAGAGCTGCGTGTAGAGGGTCAGGGACGAGTGGCCGGCGGACAGCACGAAGCGGTCGCGTGCGACCCACTCCGGGTCGGCCGGGTCGTGCCGCATCACCTTCTGGAAGAGGGTGTAGGCGGCGGGCGCCAGGCTCATCGCCGTACCAGGATGGCCGTTGCCGACCTTCTGTACGGCGTCGGCGGCCAGGACGCGGGCGGTGTCCACGGCCCGCTGGTCCAACTCGGTCCACTCGAGGTCTGTGGTGGTCGGCTTGGTGCTCACCCTGAGTCAGGGCTCCTCTCCACATGTCACGCATGTCGAATGCCGGCGCACTGGACGCCCACCGGCCGCTGTCGAGCCTACCCCCGTGAGAACGTGCAATTTTTCGAGTCATTCCAGACTGCCGGGCCCACGGGGGATCCGCCTCCCGACTGGGCAGATCGCATTCGGCAACTGAATACGCAGCGGCTCATGCGAGTACTCAATCGAGCTTCAGTGCGACCGATGAGCGGCCCCCAAGGACGCTGGTCGGCGCCCCCTCCCAACACGACCCCACCCCCGCGAAGGTCGGGGTATGGGCAACGTCTACAGTGGCGTGGTACGCGCGGGCCTTTACCGGTACTTCACACGGGTGGGGCCTGCTGGGATGTCTCTGTAGGGGTGTGCGTGACGGCCGTCGAATCCCGTCCAGCCGGGGTGCTGGGGGAGAGCAGGAGCTCGAGTCACCGGCCGTTCGGGGCCCGTGTCAAGGCGTTCGTGGCGCTGACGAAGCCGCGGATCATCGAGCTTCTGCTCATCACCACCGTTCCGGTGATGTTCCTGGCCCAGCAGGGTGTGCCGGACCTGACGCTGGTGCTGCTCACCTGCGTCGGCGGCTACCTCTCGGCGGGCGGCGCCAACGCGCTGAACATGTACATCGACCGCGACATCGACGCCCTCATGGACCGCACCTCGCAGCGCCCGCTGGTGACGGGAATGGTCAGCCCCCGCGAATGCCTGGCATTCGGCATCACGCTCGCGGTGGTCTCCACGCTCCTGTTCGGCTTCGCCGTCAACTGGCTGAGCGCCTGGCTCTCCCTCGGCGCACTCCTCTTCTACGTCGTCGTCTACACGATGATCCTCAAGCGCCGTACCTCGCAGAACATCGTGTGGGGCGGCATCGCCGGCTGCCTCCCGGTGCTGATCGGCTGGTCGTCCGTCACGAACTCCATGTCGTGGGCGCCGGTCATCCTCTTCCTCGTCATGTTCTTCTGGACGCCGCCGCACTACTGGCCGCTGTCCATGAAGGTCAAGGACGACTACGCGCGCGTGGGCGTGCCGATGCTGCCGGTCGTCGCCTCCAACAAGGTGGTCGCCAAGCAGATCGTCATCTACAGCTGGGTGATGGTCGCCGTCTCGCTCCTTCTCACCCCCCTCGGCTACACGGGCTGGTTCTACACGCTCGTGGCGCTGCTGGCCGGCGGCTTCTGGCTGTGGGAGGCGCACGGGCTGCAGAACCGCGCCAAGGCGGAGGTGACGGGCGCGAAGCTCAAGGAGATGCGCCTGTTCCACTGGTCGATCACCTATGTGTCGATCCTGTTCGTCGCGGTCGCGGTGGACCCGTTCCTCCGTTAGTCCCTCTCTGTACGTCGCTTCGGGCGGGGTGCGTGGTCAAGGCCACGCACCCCGCCCGTCGCCGTTTGATCTACCCGTCGGTAGCATCCTGGCCATGGCAGACACGCAGCAGGTAGATCCCAAGGCCGAGCGCAGGGTGGCGAAGCTCGCCAAGCAGATCGGCGCCTTCTCCAAGGCGCACGGCGGGGCCGAGGGTCAGGTGGCCTACATCGGCGAGCGCGGCGCGCGCATCGTCCTCGTCGGCGAGGACGGCGGCTGGGGCGACCTGGTGGCGCCGTCGTACGAGATCGCCGAGCAGGCCGTGGAGAAGTCGGGCATCACCGTCCACGAGGCGTTCGACGGCGAGTTCGCGGCCAAGGTGAAGACCGGGCCGTACGAGTGGACGCGCATGGCGGGCATCCAGGTGGGCGGCCCCAGCAACGGCTGACAACCGTCGGCGGTTCACACCGGGTGTGTGAGACCAACACCTAGTGCCCGGTTCACCCGTTAGGACCTGTACGAGCGCAGGGTCCGACACGGGGAGTCCGGATGATCGAAACGCCGTCCCTCGTGGACCAGTACTGCCACGGAGTACTGCGGACGGAGCTGGGCCTCGGCACCTTCGAGGCCCAGCTGGCCCGCACGGAGGGGCCGCCCGCGGCCGGAACCACCCTCTTCGACACCCAGACCGGTTTCGCCGTACGACGCTGGTGCCCCCCACTGCTCGGCCTGGAACCGCACTGTCCCCCCGCCCGCTATCTCGCCCGGCGTCGTGAACTGGGCGTACTGGAGTCGGGCCGCAGGCTGCTGCGCGGCAGTGGTATCACGACATATCTGGTCGACACGGGGTTGCCCGGCGATCTGACCGGCCCCTCCGAGATGGCCTCCGTGGGCGCCGCCGACGCCCGGGAGATCGTGCGTCTGGAGCTGCTGGCCGAACAGGTCGCCGACACCTCCGGCACCGTCGAGTCCTTTCTCGCCAACCTCGCCGAGTCGGTGCACGGAGCCGCCGCGAACGCCGTGGCCTTCACCTCCGTGGCGGGCGTACGGCACGGACTGGCGCTGGCACCCGAGCCGCCCGGCCCGGGCGAGGTACGGGGCGCGGCGGGCCGGTGGCTGGCGGACCGCAGGGTGGGCGGCGAACTGACCGATCCGGTCCTGCTACGGCACCTGCTGTGGATCGCGGTCGCCTCCGGCCTGCCGCTCCAACTCCACGCGGGGCTCGGCGAACCAGGCCTGCGCATCGACCGCACGGACCCGGTTCTGCTCACCGACTTCGTACGGGCGACCGCGGGCCTGGGCACGGACGTGGTCCTGCTGCACGGCTACCCGTACCACCGCCACGCCGCCCATCTCGCCGGCGTCTTCCCGCACGTCTATGCCGACTCCGGCGCCGCCCTGGTCCGCACCGGCGCCCGCGCCGCGACCGTCCTCGCCGAACTCCTGGAACTGGCCCCCTTCGGCAAGCTCCTCTTCTCCAGCGGGGCCCACGGCCTGCCCGAACTGCACGTGGTCGGGGCCCGGCTGTTCCGGGAGGCCCTCGGCCGGGTGCTGGGCGGCTGGGTGGCCGAGGGCGCGTGGTCGCCGGCGGATGCGCAGCGGGTGGCGGGGATGGTGGCGGCGGGGAACGCGCGGAGGGTGTACGGACTCGGGTGAGCCGCACGGCACCCCGGACCGGCTACCCGGCCTCTCCCCAGTCCGGCTCGTCGTCCACGTCCGTGTAGACCGGCTCCACCTCCGACCAGCCCGGTCGCAGGGTGGGCAGGGGCGGCGGCGTGCCGTCGTCGGTGGTCTCCGGTGAGTCGTTGCGGTAGTGCACGCGGGACACGTCCACGGCGCTGTCGGCGCGGCAGAACTGGGTGTCGTAGTCGGCGTACGTGGTCGCCTTGTGCGAGCGCGGTCCCACCACGACGCAGTTGAAGCCGTCCCCGGGTTCGACGTGGTCCGGTGTCTCCATCTCCGCGCCGACCGCCAGGCTGTTGGACAGGACGACCCAGGCGCCGAACTCCTCGATGCACCGCTGTGCCGCCTGGCGCTCCCACTGGGGCCGCGCGCGCAGGATGGGAGCAGCGAACAGCGGGACGAGGATGTGGGAGACGCCCAGGGCCTGGAGCTGGGCGGCCCAGCGCACCGACTGCTTGATGTCCTCGCAGATGAAGACGGCGAGGCGGCCCAGCGAGCTCTCCAGCACGGTGATTTCCGTGCCCCGGTTGATGTCCTCGCGGGCGAGCCCCTGGTGCGGTCCGCCGGGCAGCCGCCACTGGTCGGCCAGATCGGTGGTGACGGTGAAGCCCGCCATCTTGTCCTGCCGCAGGATCACCTCGCGGGTACGGCAGTCGATCAGGACCGCCCGGTTCGGGGGCGGGTTGGTGTCGGTGAGCGGACCGGTGCCCACCAGAAGCCACCGCAGGCCGCTGTCCTGGGGCAGCTCCCTGAGCACGTTCTTCCAGTCCCTGAGCAGCGGAGCCGACACCGTGCTCTCGGGCAGCACGCCGATCTCGGCGTCCGATTCCCAGAGATTGCGGACCGCCTTGCCGATGCGTCCGCCGAGATCCTCAGAGGGCGTGATCCGATATCGGCGGCCTGGACCCTTCTTCTCCCATTCGAACTTCAGATCGGTATACCTTTCCAGCATGGGAACGGCACCGATGGAAATCGATTCCTCGCCCTTGAATCCCGGATCATTCAGGGCGGGTATCCGGGTGAGCCGGATTCGTCGGCAGTCGTCCGGAGTGACTCGGTGGACGTCGAAGAAATCCGCCTTGTTCTCCCACTCCGCCATCACCTTTCCCGGCCGTGCGCAGCGCGGCAGGAGCAGCCCCGTCGTCCGGCGCGGGGTGTTGAGACGGTTGTGGCGGATGTAGCGGACCCTGAGCCAGTCCATGGTCGGGTCGTCGAAGCGCGTGTTGAACGGGTTGGCCGCGGCCAGGGCCCGGTCCAGGCCGACCAGGGCGGTGAACATGCCCAGGTGGCCGTGGTTGTCGACCTCGTGGACGATGTCGCCCGCCAGCTTCTCGGTGACGCGGCCGGTCCGCAGCACCTGCCTGCAGATGTGGTCGGCCTTTTCGCGAACGGTCGAATTCCGCAACCAATCGATCGCTTCGTCGGCACGGAAGCGCTCTTCCGGAAGCAGATCGTAAAGAATCACGAAGAGGTCGGCCGGATCGGCTGTTAATTCAACCCCGTTGATCGAATGTACGGTGGCGCGCGGCATTTCATCGTTCATGGTTCATCCCCCCGATGCGTGAGCGCGTAACCAGATGTTAACGGCGCTCGCCGAATATGCGCATTGAGTGTGCCGACCTGCATGTAACAAATGGGACTCGGCGATCTCCCATGGGATTTCCCGGCGATCTTTCCAGGTTCCGGAAAGAATCATCCCGCCGTCACTTGACACTCACTTGACATCGGTGCATGGTGAGAGGGACCAGGAAGCCGAGGAGTGGAGATCGGGGGAGACGTCATGAACGAGTGGGAGAGCGGTCGGCACGACAGGGTGACCGAGGTACGGAACCTGATCGACGAGATGCAGATGGACTCCGGGATGACGGAGGGGTGCTTCAGCTCCCTGGGCATGCTCATCACCGATGCGTCCCTGGCCGCCGACGAGCCGGCCCTGCGCGCGGCCCACGACGGGTTGCGACGGCTGTACGGGCATCTCGGACCGCAGGAGGAGAACTCCGACCCCAAGGCCGCCGGACAGCGCGGCCGTCTCCTCGGTCAGATCGACATCACGTTCTGGGCGCTGCGCCGGCTGCCGTCGGGGCTGCAGCTGAACCTCGACCCGCACGGGCATGCCGCCCGCTTCCTGACGGCGATCGCACACGAGCCCGGCTTGAGCAACGAACAGCTCGCCGAGCGGCTCCAGGTGGACATCACGGAGATCAGCCGGGTCGGCCGCAAGCTCCTGTCATCAGGCGTGGCGTGGAAGGACAAGCAGTGGCGGCGCAACGTCTGGAGCATCACGCCACGCGGTGTCACCTGCCTCGAGCAGGCCGGTCTGCTGGAGCCCCAGAGTTCGGTCACGGACTAGGGGACCGCGGTGGCGCAGGGGGAGCCGCCTCCGCGGGACCCGGTTCTGGCGGCACCGCGGGACGTCGTCGTCCTCATCGCCGTACTGCTGGTCCTCACCGTCATGCTCGGCACCGTGCTGGTGCAGGCCTGGCCGCCGCCCGCCGGGGCGAAGGGTGGGGCACTGCACGCCGACCGGATCCGGATCCTGTTCTGGGTGCCCGGGCTGCTGCGCGACACACGGCTCTTCCTGGTCGTGGCGTCCGCCGGCGGCCTGGGCGCGCTCATCCACGTGCTGCGCTCGGTCTACGAGTACGTCGGCGACCGGAAACTGCGGCGCAGCTGGATCACGATGTACCTTCTGGAGCCGTTCGTGGGGGCGATCCTGGCGCTCGTCGTGTATTGCGTCCTGCGCGGTGGGCTGACGACGAGCATGGCCTCGTCCAGCGACATCAACCCGTACGGTGTGACCGCCGTGGCCGCGCTGGTCGGGATGTTCTCCCGGCAGACGGTGGACAAGCTGCGCGCCGTGTTCAACACACTGCTGACGCCACCGCAGGACAGCCCCGGCGAGGGGCTGGGGCGGCCCGGGACCTCCTCAGACTCCTGCCCCGACCGATGAGCCGGCCTGTGCGGGCCCCGGAATCCCGAGGTCGCCACCGGGCCGCTCCCGCAGCGCCAGCAGCACCCTGAGCACCCAGATCCACACCAGGCCCGAGCCCAGCATGTGCAGGCCGACCAGGGCTTCGGGGAGGTTGGTGAAGTACTGGACGTAGCCGATGACGCCCTGCGAGAGCAGGACCAGGAAGAGCTCCCGGGTGCGGTGCAGGGGCGCCGCGGGGGCGTCGACCGCCTTGAGGACGAACCACAGGGCGAAGGTCAAGGTGACCACGATCCAGGCCAGTACGGCGTGCAGCTTGCTGATCGTCTCCCAGTCCAGCGGCATGCGCTCGACCTCGCTGGAGTCGCCCGCGTGCGGACCGGCGCCGGTCACCACCGTGCCGACCGCGATCAGCAGCACCGAGGCGGCGACCAGGAACCACACCATCTGCTGCACGGGCTTGCCGACCAGCGACCGGGGCGCCCCGTCGCCCTCGCGGGTGCGCTGCCACATCACGGTGGCGACCGCGATCAGCGCCGAGGCGAGCAGGAAGTGCGCCGCGACCGTGTAGGGGTTGAGCCCGACCAGAACCACGACACCGCCGAGCACCGCATTGCCCATCACCAGCCAGAACTGCGCCCAGCCCAGACGGGTCAGACTGCGCCGGTACG
The DNA here is from genome assembly GCF_040644055.1 of Streptomyces sp. NPDC047043. Taxonomy (NCBI): domain Bacteria; kingdom Bacillati; phylum Actinomycetota; class Actinomycetes; order Kitasatosporales; family Streptomycetaceae; genus Streptomyces; species Streptomyces sp. NPDC047043. Next base: position 10,301 of record NZ_JBEYVO010000049.1, on the reverse strand, counting down.
GCTTCTCGGAGCGCGCGGCGACGATCGCCCAGCCGATGGCCGCGCACAGCACGTAAGTCAGCATGCGGTTGCCGAACTCGATGGCGCTGTGGACGTTCATCGCCCCCGTGGGGGCGAGCGAGGTGGCGGTGCACTTGGGCCAGGTCGGGCAGCCGAGCCCGGAACCGGTCAGCCGCACCGCACCGCCGGTGACCACGATCACCACCGACATGACGAGCGCGGAAAGGGCCGACCGCTGAACCGTCCGGGGTTCCGGGGTCCAGCGTCCGGCGATGAAGGCGAGCGGGTTGCGCACGGCCGCCAGGGCATCGGCGCGGGTCACGTTTGGCACGCGTTCCATCGTAGGGGGCTGCTTGTGCACGTATTCACGAGGGTCCACGACGTCCACTGCGCCCGGGCTACTCCCAGCGGAAGAACCTCCCCGCCACCGCCAGCCCCACGACCGCCCACACGCCCAGAATCCCCAGGTCCCCCCACGGCATACCGGCCCCGTGCTGCAGCACGTCCCGCAACCCGTCCGACAGGGCGGAGATCGGCAGCAGGCCCAACACGTCCTGCGCGCCCTGCGGGAACTTGTCCATCGGGACGATCACGCCGCCGCCCACGAGGAGCAGCAGGAAGACCAGGTTCGCAGCCGCCAGGGTCGCCTCCGCCTTCAGCGTGCCCGCCATCAGGAGGCCGAGGCCCGAGAAGGCCGCCGTGCCCAGGATCAGCAGGAGCAGGACGGCGGCCGGGTTGCCGTGCGGGGACCAGCCCAGTGCGAAGGCGATCACCGTCAGGAGGATGACCTGGAGGACCTCCGTGACCAGCACCGACGCCGTCTTCGCGGTCATCAGGCCCCAGCGGGGGAGCGGAGAGGAGGCCAGGCGCTTGAGGACGCCGTAGCGGCGTTCGAAGCCCGTGGCGATCGCCTGGCCCGTGAAGGCCGTGGACATGACCGCGAGGGCGAGGATGCCCGGCGCGAGGAAGTCCACTGCCTCGCCCGCGCCCGTGTCGACGATGTCCACCGAGCTGAACAGGACGAGCAGCAGCGTCGGGATCACGACGGTCAGCAGGAGCTGTTCGCCGTTGCGCAGGAGCATCTTCGTCTCGAGGGCGGCCTGCGCCGCGATCATGCGGGGGAGGGGGGCCGCACCCGGCCGCGGTGCATAGGTGCCGGTGGTCACGAGCGCAGCTCCTTGCCGGTGAGCTCCAGGAATACGTCTTCGAGGGTGTGCCGTTCGACCGAGATCCGGTCCGGCATCACCCCGTGCTGCGCGCACCAGGACGCCACCGTCGCCAGCAGTTGCGGGTCGACCTTGCCGATGACGCGGTACGAGCCCGGCGTCAGCTCCGCGGCCGTGCAGTCGGCGGGCAGGGCCTTGAGCAGCGACCCCACGTCCAGACCCGGCCGGCCCGTGAAGCGGAGCGTGTTCTCGGCGCCGCCGCGGCACAGCTCCTCCGGGTGGCCCTGGGCGATGACCCGGCCCGCGTCGATGATCGCGACGTCGTCGGCGAGCTGCTCGGCCTCGTCCATGTAGTGCGTGGTCAGGACGACCGAGACGCCGTCGGCGCGCAGGTCGCGGACCAGGTCCCAGGTGGCGTGCCGGGCCTGCGGGTCGAGGCCGGCGGTCGGCTCGTCGAGGAAGACCAGTTCGGGGCGGCCCACGACCGCCATGGCCAGGGCCAGGCGCTGCTGCTGGCCGCCGGAGAGCCGGCGGTACGTCGTCCGGCCGCAGGAGCCTAGGCCCAGCCGCTCGATGAGCGCGTCCACGTCCAGCGGGTTGGCGTGCAGCTTCGCCACGTGCCGCAGCATCTCGTCGGCCCGCGCACCCGAGTACACGCCGCCGGACTGCAGCATCACGCCGATCCGCGGATGCAGCAGGCGGGCCTCGCGCACCGGGTCGAGCCCCAGCACGCGCACCGTCCCGGAGTCGGGCTTCCGGTACCCCTCGCACGTCTCGACCGTGGTCGTCTTGCCCGCGCCGTTCGGGCCGAGTACGGCGGTCACGCCCGCCCTGGCCACCAGGTCGAGGCCGTCGACGGCGGTTTTCGTGCCGTACCGCTTCACCAGGGCCTGAACCTGGAGCACGGGCTCACTTCGCATGGGTCCAGAGTCTAGGTACGCCGTCCGCGCCCCGGAGCGGCGGGTGCAGGATCTCCACCAGCAGGTAGTTCCTCCTCGCGGGAGCGGTGCAGCGCCAGCCACCGCTGGGCGTACGCCACCGCATCCGCAACCGGGAACAGCCGTACGTCGGCCGCGCCCACCGTGCCCCGTACGACGGGGCGGTCCCGCTCGAAGTCGTAGCCGAGCTCGTCGAACCGCTCCGAGGTGATCGACACCTCGGTCACCACCTCCCAGCCCGTCGGGCCGGGGCGGCCCACCTTCACCAGCGGCGAGGGTATGCGGTACTCGGCCAGGTGGAAGCTGGTGCAGCTGCCATAGCCGGCCCCGAGCAGAAGCACCCGGGCGCCCAGGGCCTCGAGCCGCGCCAGCGGACTGCGCTCGCCGAGCCGGCAGTCCGGCGCGTGGCCGTCGACGATCTCCGCCGCGCGCGGGCCGACTGCCGCGAACGACGTCTGGGGGTGGGCGCTGCGCAGGGCGCCCGGCCACCGCCGTACGGTCTCCGGGATCACGCCGACCCCGCGCGAGGGCGTGATCAGGGGGTCGTAGGCGGGCATGGTGGCCCGTATGCGCTCCCACCACTCCTCGGGCACCGGAGGGTTCCCCCACAGTGCCGGGTCCGAGAGGTCGCCGGTCTGGGTCGGGACGACCAGCGTCCCCTGATGGCCGAGCGCATCGAGCAGTCCCTGGACGACCGCGACGGGGCCCCCGCAGACCCAGCCGAGGCTGCTGAGCGAGGAGTGCACGAGGAGGGTCTCGCCGGTCTCGACGCCCAGTCCGCGCAGTTGTGCGGCGACTGTGTCGCGGGTGACAAGAGGGCCGGTCGGAGGGGGTGTCGACATGGTTGGGGAGTGTTCCGGAAGGGGTCGCGGGACGCCACCGAATTGGCTGGACTTTGATCGATCAAAGATCGTTTTCCCAGGTCAGATTAGGTGAACCTAAGTGACGTAGGGCACCGTCGATCGATCCGGACGCGGCTTGCCCGGTCCTGAGGAATTACGCAACAATGGCGTTGTGAAAAACGTCGGCGAGGCTCTGGAGACCCCCACGGGGGCGCACCAGGAAGAGCACGCGACCGGGGAGCGCTCCACGCGCAACCGGGTCGCGCGGTCGATCCTGGACCACGGGCCGTCGACCGTCACCGAGCTGGCCGGACGGCTGGGGCTCACCCCCGCGGCCGTACGACGGCATCTGGACGCACTGGTCGCCGACGACGTCGTGGAGGCGCGGGAGCAGCGGGTGTACGGCGCGCGGACGCGTGGCCGTCCCGCCAAGGTGTTCGCCCTGACCGACTGCGGCCGCGACGCCTTCGACCAGTCCTACGACAAGCTCGCCGCGGACGCCCTGCGCTGGATCTCCGAGCGCTTCGGCGGGGACGAGGCGGTCGTCGCCTTCGCGCGCGCGAGGATCGCCGAACAGGCCGCCGCCTACCGCGCGGCGATCGAGGCCGCCGCCCCCGAAGAACGCACGGAAGCCCTGGCCAAGGCCCTGAGCGCGGACGGGTACGCTGCTACGGCGCGCAGCGCCCCCCTCCCGCAAAAAGGTGAGCAGCTCTGCCAGCACCACTGCCCGGTGGCCCATGTCGCGGAGAAGTTCCCGCAGCTGTGCGAGGCGGAGACCGAGATCTTCTCCCAGCTGCTCGGCACACACGTCCAGCGGCTGGCGACCATCGCGCACGGCGACGGCGTCTGCACGACGTTCATCCCCAAGATTTCCAAGACCACTGACAACGCAACCGCAAGCACGGCCGGGAGGAACCCCGCATGACTCTCCCCACGGAGACTGCCCACCCTGAGCTCGAGGGCCTGGGCAACTACGAATACGGCTGGGCCGACTCCGACGAGGCCGGTGCCTCTGCCAAGCGCGGTCTCAGCGAGGACGTCGTCCGGGACATTTCCGCCAAGAAGAACGAGCCGGAGTGGATGACCAAGCTCCGTCTCAAGGGCCTGCGCCTGTTCGAGAAGAAGCCCATGCCGAACTGGGGCTCGGACCTCTCGGGCATCGACTTCGACAACATCAAGTACTTCGTGCGTTCCACGGAGAAGCAGGCGGAGTCCTGGGAGGACCTGCCCGAGGACATCAAGAACACGTACGACAAGCTCGGCATCCCCGAGGCGGAGAAGCAGCGCCTCGTCGCCGGTGTCGCGGCCCAGTACGAGTCCGAGGTCGTCTACCACCAGATCCGCGAGGACCTGGAGGAGCAGGGCGTCATCTTCCTGGACACCGACACCGCGCTGAAGGAGCACCCGGAGCTCTTCAAGGAGTACTTCGGCACCGTCATCCCGGTCGGCGACAACAAGTTCGCGTCGCTGAACACCGCGGTGTGGTCCGGCGGCTCCTTCATCTACGTGCCGAAGGGCGTGCACGTGGAGATCCCGCTCCAGGCCTACTTCCGCATCAACACGGAGAACATGGGCCAGTTCGAGCGGACCCTGATCATCGTCGACGAGGGTGCCTACGTGCACTACGTCGAGGGCTGTACGGCGCCGATCTACAAGTCGGACTCGCTGCACTCCGCGGTCGTCGAGATCATCGTCAAGAAGAACGCCCGCTGCCGCTACACGACCATCCAGAACTGGTCGAACAACGTCTACAACCTGGTCACCAAGCGCGCCGTCGCCTACGAGGGCGCGACCATGGAGTGGATCGACGGCAACATCGGCTCCAAGGTGACGATGAAGTACCCGGCCGTCTACCTGATGGGCGAGCACGCCAAGGGCGAGACCCTCTCCATCGCCTTCGCGGGCGAGGGGCAGCACCAGGACGCCGGCTCCAAGATGGTCCACATGGCGCCGAACACCTCCTCCAACATCGTCTCCAAGTCGGTGGCGCGCGGTGGCGGTCGTACCTCCTACCGCGGTCTCGTCGAGATCGGCGAGGGCGCACACGGCTCCAAGTCGAACGTGCTGTGCGACGCGCTGCTCGTCGACACCATCTCCCGCTCCGACACGTACCCCTACGTGGACGTCCGCGAGGACGACGTGTCCATGGGCCACGAGGCGACCGTCTCCAAGGTCTCCGAGGACCAGCTCTTCTACCTGATGAGCCGCGGCCTCAGCGAGTTCGAGGCGATGGCGATGATCGTGCGCGGCTTCGTCGAGCCCATCGCGAAGGAGCTGCCCATGGAGTACGCCCTCGAGCTCAACCGGCTGATCGAGCTGCAGATGGAAGGCGCGGTCGGCTGAGACCCCGCACTCCGAAGCAGTAGCCAGATTTCTGACGCAGGAAGAGAGCAGACCGACAGCCATGGCTGAGGCTCAGAACATCCCGGTGGGGTCCACCACCGCCGGCCAGATCGCGGTGGCCGCCGAGTCGACCGTCGCCACGCGCATGAGCGCGCCCCCGTCCTTCGACGTTGCGGACTTCCCGGTCCCGCACGGCCGCGAGGAGGAGTGGCGGTTCACCCCGCTGGAGCGCCTGCGCGGGCTGCACGACGGCACCGCCGTCGTCACCGGCGAAGGCGTGAAGGTCGCCGTCGAGGCCCCCGAGGGCGTCACCGTCGAGACCGTCGACCGTGACGACCCGCGCCTCGGCAAGGCCGGCACCCCCGTGGACCGCATCGCCGCCCAGGCGTACTCGGCGTTCGAGAAGGCCGGCGTGGTCACCGTCCCCAAGGAGACGGTGCTCACCGAGCCGATCCGCATCGCCGTGCACGGCGAGGGCGGAGTCCGCTACGGCCACCAGGTCGTCGAGCTCGGAGCCTTCGCCGAGGCCGTCGTCGTCATCGACCACACCGGTGACGCCGTGCTCGCCGCCAACGTCGACTACATCCTGGGCGACGGCGCCAAGCTGACCGTCGTCTCCGTCCAGGACTGGGACGACAAGGCCGTGCACGTGGCCCAGCACAACGCCCTCATCGGGCGGGACGCGAGCTTCAAGTCGGTCGTGGTGACCTTCGGCGGCGACCTCGTACGGCTGCACCCGCGCGTCTCCTACGCCGGCCCCGGCGGCGAGGCCGAGCTGCTCGGTCTGTACTTCACGGACGCCGGCCAGCACCAGGAGCACCGCCTCCTGGTCGACCACAACGTCCCGCACTGCAAGTCCAACGTCGTCTACAAGGGCGCGCTGCAGGGCGAGGCCGCCCACGCGGTGTGGATCGGCGACGTCCTCATCGAGGCCAAGGCCGAGGGCACGGACACGTACGAGATGAACCGCAACCTGGTTCTGACCGACGGCGCCCGGGTCGACTCCGTGCCGAACCTCGAGATCGAGACCGGCGAGATCGTCGGCGCCGGCCACGCCTCGGCGACCGGCCGCTTCGACGACGAGCAGCTCTTCTACCTGATGGCCCGCGGCATCCCGGAGCACGAGGCGCGCCGCCTCGTCGTCCGCGGCTTCTTCGCGGAGCTGGTGCAGCAGATCGGTGTCGCCGACATCGAGGAGCGCCTGATCGCGAAGATCGAAGAGGAGCTGGAGGCGTCGGTCGCATGACGTCGTTCGTACGCGCCTGTGGGCTGAGCGAGCTGGAGGAGGACACCCCGAAGCGGGTGGAACTCGACGGCACGCCGGTCTCGGTCGTCCGTACCGAGGGGGAGGTGTTCGCCATCCACGACATCTGCTCCCACGCGAACGTCTCGCTCTCCGAGGGCGAGGTGGAGGACTGCCAGATCGAGTGCTGGCTGCACGGCTCCAGCTTCGACCTCCGCACCGGCAAGCCGTCCGGCCTACCCGCGACGCGCCCCGTCCCCGTATACCCCGTAAAGATCGAAGGGGACGACGTTCTCGTCTCCCTCAACCAGGAGTCCTGAGGCAATCCATGGCAACGCTTGAAATCCGAGACCTGCGCGTCACCGTCGAGGCCGACAACGCCACGAAGGAGATCCTCAAGGGCGTCGACCTGACCGTGAAGCAGGGCGAGACGCACGCCATCATGGGCCCCAACGGCTCCGGCAAGTCGACCCTCGCCTACTCCCTCGCGGGCCACCCGAAGTACACGATCACCGGCGGCACCGTGACCCTCGACGGCGAGGACGTCCTGGAGATGTCCGTCGACGAGCGCGCCCGCGCGGGCCTGTTCCTCGCGATGCAGTACCCGGTCGAGGTCCCGGGTGTGTCGGTCTCCAACTTCCTTCGTACGTCCGCCACCGCCATTCGCGGCGAGGCCCCCAAGCTGCGTCTTTGGGTCAAGGAGGTCAAGGAGGCCATGGAGCGCCTCAACATGGACCCCTCCTTCGCCGAGCGCAACGTCAACGAGGGCTTCTCCGGCGGTGAGAAGAAGCGCCACGAGATCCTCCAGCTCGAACTGCTCAAGCCGAAGATCGCGATCCTCGACGAGACCGACTCCGGCCTCGACGTCGACGCCCTTCGCGTCGTCTCCGAGGGCGTCAACCGCGTCCGCGAGACCGGCGAGGTCGGCACCCTGCTGATCACGCACTACACGCGCATCCTGCGCTACATCAAGCCCGACCACGTCCACGTCTTCTCCGGCGGTCGCATCGTCGAGTCCGGCGGCGCCGAGCTCGCGGACAAGCTGGAGGACGAGGGCTACGAGGCGTACACGAAGGGTGGCGCATCCGCGTGACACTGCTGCCGGGCCTCCTCGACGCAGAGGCGATCCGCAAGGACTTCCCCGTCCTGGACCGCCAGGTCCACGACGGCAAGAAGCTCGTGTACCTGGACAACGCTGCGACCTCGCAGAAGCCGCGCCAGGTGCTGGACGCACTGAACGAGTACTACGAGCGCTACAACGCCAACGTCCATCGCGGTGTGCATGTGCTCGCCGAGGAGGCCACGGCGCTGTACGAGGGCGCGCGCGACAAGGTCGCGTCGTTCATCAACGCGCCCAGCCGCGACGAGGTGATCTTCACCAAGAACGCCTCCGAGTCGCTCAACCTCGTGGCGAACATGCTGGGTTGGGCCGACGAGCCCTACCGCGTGGACCACGAGACCGAGATCGTCATCACGGAGATGGAGCACCACTCCAACATCGTGCCGTGGCAGCTGCTCTCGCAGCGCACGGGCGCGAAGCTGAAGTGGTTCGGCCTGACCGACGACGGTCGCCTGGACCTCTCCAACATCGACGAGATCATCACCGAGAAGACGAAGATCGTCTCCTTCGTGCTGGTGTCGAACATCCTCGGCACGGTCAACCCCGTCGAGGCGATCGTGCGCCGTGCGCAGGAGGTCGGTGCGCTGGTGTGCATCGACGCCTCGCAGGCGGCGCCGCACATGCCGCTGGACGTGCAGTCGCTGCAGGCCGACTTCGTGGCCTTCACCGGCCACAAGATGTGCGGCCCGACCGGCATCGGCGTCCTGTGGGGCCGTCAGGAGCTGCTCGAGGACCTGCCCCCGTTCCTGGGCGGCGGCGAGATGATCGAGACGGTGTCGATGCACTCGTCGACGTACGCTCCCGCCCCGCACAAGTTCGAGGCGGGTACGCCGCCGATCGCGCAGGCGGTCGGCCTGGGCGCGGCGATCGACTACCTGTCCGCGATCGGCATGGACAAGATCCTCGCCCACGAGCACGCGCTGACGGAGTACGCGGTCAAGCGTCTGACGGAGGTCCCGGACCTCAGGATCATCGGCCCGACCACGGCCGAGGACCGGGGCGCGGCGATCTCCTTCACGCTCGGCGACATACACCCGCACGACGTGGGCCAGGTCCTCGACGAGCAGGGCATCGCGGTCCGCGTCGGCCACCACTGCGCGCGACCGGTCTGCCTGCGCTACGGAATTCCTGCGACCACGCGAGCGTCGTTCTATCTGTACTCCACGCCGGCCGAGATCGACGCACTGGTCGAGGGGCTGGAGCACGTACGGAACTTCTTCGGCTGAAGGGCGTGAGCTGAGACCGTGAAGCTGGACTCGATGTACCAGGAAGTCATCCTGGACCACTACAAGCACCCGCACGGGCGGGGCTTGCGGGATGGCGACGCCGAGGTGCACCACGTCAACCCGACGTGCGGCGACGAGATCACCCTCCGCGTGAAGTACGACGGCACGAAGATCGAGGACGTCTCCTACGAGGGCCAGGGCTGCTCGATCAGCCAGGCCTCGGCGTCCGTACTGAACGAACTGCTGGTCGGCAAGGACGTCGCCGAGGCGCAGAAGATCCAGGAGACCTTCCTGGAGCTGATGCAGTCCAAGGGCCGGATCGAGCCGGACGACGCGATGGAGGAGGTGCTGGAGGACGCGGTCGCGTTCGCCGGCGTCTCCAAGTACCCGGCCCGGGTCAAGTGCGCCCTCCTCAGCTGGATGGCGTGGAAGGACGCGACGGCCCAGGCGCTGGGCGGAGCCGACGCCGAAAGGAAGACGGCATGAGTGACACCGTTGAGATCAAGCCCGCCTCGGAGGAGGAACTCCGCGAGGCCCTGATGGACGTCGTCGACCCCGAACTCGGCATCGACGTCGTCAACCTCGGCCTGATCTACGGCATCCATGTCGACGACGCGAACATCGCCACCGTCGACATGACCCTGACCTCGGCGGCCTGCCCGCTGACGGACGTCATCGAGGACCAGGCCAAGTCCGCCACGGACGGCCTCGTCAGCGAACTGCGCATCAACTGGGTGTGGATGCCGCCGTGGGGGCCGGACAAGATCACGGACGATGGGCGGGAGCAGCTTCGGGCGCTGGGCTTCAACGTCTGATCCGACGACTGCGTGTGCGAAACGGCCATACCTTTGCGGTATGGCCGTTTCGCTGCATCACATCGTCGTCGACGCGCACGACCTGCCCGGGCTTGCCCGCTTCTGGTGCCGGGTCCTCGACTGGAAGGTCCTGTCGGAGAAGCCGCGTGAAGTCGTCATCGGGCCCCACGAGTTCGCGGTCACCGGTATCTGCTTCATGCCGGTGAGCGATCCGAAGACCGTCAAGAACCGGCTGCACTTCGACCTCGCTCCGGACGACCAGGAGGCGGAGGTCGAGCGCCTCCTGGCCCTGGGCGCACGGCGCGTCGACATCGGGCAGGGGAGCGCGGTCGGCTGGGTGGTGCTGGCCGACCCGGAGGGCAACGAGTTCTGCGTGCTGCGGCCGAAGGCCTCGCTGATCGCCTTCCGTGACGGCTAGGGCTCTTCTGATGGATCTCCGTGGGAGAAGGAGCGGCGTTCGGTGGGTGCTCTCGGCGTGCCGGGCGTCGCGACGCCGCGGAGATCCATCAGAGAGCCCTAGGAGTTGTCTTCAAATGTCACGCCCACATCAGCAGCGATGCGAGGGTGACGGCTGCTTGGTAGGACTCGGCGGTCTTGTCGTAGCGGGT